>CAKZYM010000367.1 GCA_937884685.1 uncultured Calothrix sp. | reverse complement strand
ACTCAATAAGATAAAAACCTAAACGAAGCTTGATTAGCTGCTTCATGGGTGGCTATCATTGTCGGCTCTTCCATCAGAAGCCGAATGCCTGTAGGAATGCCGTCTTCGTTGTAAAACGAGCCTAGCGACTGTCCGCCGATAGTACTGGGAAGCTTGTCTTGGGTAAACAATGAAACATAGTCAAACAGATTGGTGTTACTGTTGAGGACAAACTCAATACCCCCTTCGGGAATATCGCCCTCTGCTCGAATGGTGAAGTTAACCTCAGAAGTGCCTCCATCTTCGACAAATTCTACGACTCCAGAGGTAATATTTCCCTCGCTATCTTCGGTAGTGGGCGTAGCCCCCAGAGAGAGGGTCGGTGGATTGGTGACATTGGGATTGCTTACAGGAGGTGTAGGCGTCCCCGTTTTACGAGGATTGTCGGGCGTCAATAGGTCGATTTCGAGTTCGTAGTTACCAAAGGCGACTCTATTTTCTTCTCCCGAACCTGGAATTTCTATATTGTAAGAAGAGTCAGCTCCAGCGTAACCGAGCGCCGCCGAAGCGAGACCAGAGACCCCAAGGTAGTAAATTCCATCTTCGGGCGCAGTGAACTCTAGATAATTTTTCGTTTCATCGAAATTCACCGTGCCATCTTCATTAAATGCGCCAACTACATCGTTAGCTGTACCGAATAGTTTGTCGGGGGCAGCGGGTGAAACCTCACTAGAACTAGCAAGCAGTCGATTTCCATCATCATCAAAGACTGCCAAACCGGGTAAGAATCCGATGTTGAAAGTAGTTATATTGCCTTCAATATCAAAAAGTTCAACAGCAACGGTATCTCCTGCATTCAAATCCACTTGATACAGATCCACATCCTCGTTGTAGGCAAGGTATGTGTAGGTACCGTCTTCGTTGAGGTAGCGATTGCCAATGTCAAAGTAGATGCTGTCAGCAACTGAGAAGGAGGGGTTGTCAGGGGTTAATTGGGTATCTATTGCGACACCTATGATGTCATTTGGCTCAGTAACAACACTGACCGGAATGTCTTCTCTCGTATCGACTAAGTTAAACGTTCCGCTGCTGTAGTCTGAGATAATTTCGTACCCCTCTCCTGCAGCTAAGCTAAAGGTTGCCGTTTCTCCTGCTTCGGTTTCTCCGTCAGCAGCAATGGGCAGATTGACCAGCGTTGTATATTCCGTCATTCGCAGGTCAAAACCACCGTCGCGCACTTCTACGATTTCGCCGCCTTCGACGGAAACCCCCGCCAGGTCAAACTCGCTGAGGTTGGGTGCATCGACCGAGACGACCAGACCGCCCTCGGTAATCACGCCATTAGTTGCTAGAAAAGCGTGAGCCGATACAGTTCCTTCATCTTCAATTAGATAATCGGGTCCGGTAAACAAGCTTACCTGTAGTCCCTCTGGTGCTGGTGGTTCGGGTGTAGGTTCGGGTGTAGGTTCGGGTGTAGGTTCGGGTGTAGGTTCGGGTGTAGTCATTCCACCTTCAGCATCTTCAATAGTTAGCGTTACCGAACCCGCGTTTTCATCTACTGTATACCCTTCCCCAGGTTCAACACTAAAGGTCAGTTCCAACGGACTATCCGCATCTTCATCGTCAAACGCTGGTAAAGTTATTGTTCCCGTTTCGGAGTTAAGACGAATCCGGAAACCGCTTGTGTCATCAGTGACACCCACAAGCTGTAGGTTCTCAAATTGTGCTGCGAATACGTCAAACTGACCCAAGGCATTTTCAAGCTCGCTACTTACCGTAAGCTCCAATCCACCTTCAGGAATTGGCTCATCCGAACTTATAGTAAGAGTTAGAAGAGTTCCCTCTTCTTCAATTAAAACGTTGGGACTCGAACTAATGGAAATGGCCATGAATTAAATCCTTGTAATTTTTATCTGTTTGCAACCAAAATAAAGCAAGCGCATTTGACTACATACGCAAGCATAAATGGTGATTTACTTTACAATAAATTGCAAAAAAAAATCTTTTTTAATTGCAAACATTATGAACTGAGATTAACGTATACTCACAGTTATTGCAAATAAATCTCAAATTAATACTTACGTGAATTTTACTATAAATCTCAGCTTAAGAACGTATTTTTTGTGAAGATAATGTGAAGTTGGGGAATGGGGCATTGGAGTTGAAGCTAGGGGAGAAAGAGGAAACTACAGTACGAAACGTCTAACAATTTAGCTCTACTTTTTCCGCTTAATACTTAGTTAGATAATTGTAAATTTTTCGCCCACTTACTTAATATTTACTTTGCTGATAGATTCTATCTAAAATTTCTAATGTTTCCTTCGTTAAGCTTTTGATCTGTCTCATTTGATAAAAACTCTATATTGCTCGTTCATACTATTTTTTAACAGAATCGGAACAAACAATATTTTTTAAAGGTATAAAAAATATTTTAGGTATAAAAATATAAATTAATATCGCATAAGTACTTAAAAAAAATCCAACTACTGAATGCTCATAATCAAAGTAATTCACCAACTATTCAACTATATATTTATTTGACGTATAAATAGCTGATGTGATAATTATGATAGTCATTATCGTAACGCTACAAATAAATAATTTTAAATATCTCCGTAAAATCATTTATATGTAGGAGCTTTTATCCCTACAGTATTTGGTAATACTTAATAAACACAAATATATATCATCTACCTAGAGACAGATAAAACCTGTTCATAAACGGGATCAATTAACCTGAACGATTTGATAATGAATTGTGATGACTTAATTGTTGCTAATGCAACTTATTCTCTGTACTGTAATCAATAGATACATCAATACAGCGACAACTGTAGGGAATGCATTGATAGGATTTAGGTGCAATTTATAACATTGAAAGTTAGCTTGTGCTTGGCTAAAGTGAAAATAAATGGTCTATATTTCAAGTTTAATAATTTGTACATTATTAAACTCGACTCAAATGCTTCAACTTAGCTAACTGCTATGCCGAATATTTTGAAATTAATTTTTCGGACAGTTGGAAAGTATTAGTTTTAGAGGTTGAAGCTTGTGAGTACATCATTTTGTCTTAGTGCTTCTGGCTTCAGTACTCTTTTGATAGAGCTTTTCTTCTTGATTACAGTTTAATTATTTAAATTTTTTCAGGTATCCATTATTGCTGGTACTTAGATAGTGTTTAATATCGAATAAATAATCTGTAAGCTACTGGAACTTGATGTAATTTGTAACATTTCATAAGAAGCATTTTGCAGATAAATTTTAGTGGGTCATTGTTTTTGATAGCACTATGTCAGTAAAGGTGTTCATTAAGATGGAGGGTTTAACAACAGTTACTGTTTACGTATTTGCTGTAGTAAAAACTGAAGTTTAAGGAGAAGTTTTAATCATGTATATTATTGAGGTGCATAAGTAAAAAATGAATAAATGTTCTTCAAGCTTTTCTGAAGACATTCGTAACTGCTCTACAGTTGTTGAATTACTGCGTCTGAGAAGTTCTAGGCAGCCAAATCGAAATGCTTTTACTTTTTTATTAAATGGTGAAACTGTAGAAACAAGATTGACATATCTTCAGCTAGATGTATCTGCGCGTCAAATAGCAGCTCAATTGCAAGCACAAGGTTTGACTGGGGAACGAGCTTTACTGCTTTATCCTGCGGGATTGGATTTTTTAATTGCTTTCTTTGGCTGTTTGTATGCTGGGGTAATAGCGGTTCCAGTTTATCCTCCCAGACGCAATCAAAAGCTATCTCGGTTGCTTTCCATTGTTAATGACGCTAAACCAGCCATAGCACTGACAACCACGTCAATACTGACTGACATTGAGAAAGAATGGACAAGTGATGCAGAACTCTCTCAGTTGAAATTGCTTGCTACAGATATTATTGACAATAATGGGAAAGAAAAAGAATTTGTCGTATCATCTGTAACACCCGATAGTTTGGCATTTTTGCAATATACTTCTGGTTCTACAGGAATGCCAAAAGGAGTGATGGTTACTCATGAAAATATCATTCACAATCAGCAGTTAATCAAGACTGCTTTTGGTCATAGTAGAGAGAGTATTGGTTTTGGTTGGTTGCCTTTATTCCATGATATGGGATTAATTGGTCATGTTTTCCAGCCCATTTATGTGGGATTTCCCAGTATTCTGATGTCTCCAGTGGCGTTTCTGCAAAAGCCGATTCGTTGGTTAAAAGCAATTTCTAAATATGGAGCAACTACTAGTGGTGGACCGAATTTTGCCTATGATTTGTGTGTCAAAAAAATCAAACCAGAAGAATTAGCAGAGCTTGACTTGAGCAGTTGGGATTTAGCTTATAACGGGGCTGAGCCATTACGAGCGGAAACTTTGAAGCAATTTGGTGAAAAATTTGCTGCTTGTGGTTTTCTCTCTGATGCATTTTATCCTTGTTATGGAATGGCAGAGACAACCCTGTTCGCGACGGGTGGAGAAAAATACCAAAAGCCAGTCATTCAGGGAGTTAAGACCGAGGAGTTGGAACAAAATTCTGTAGTTGAAAGTGAGATTTCATCACCAGAAACCCGCCCGTTTGTAGGATGTGGTCGTCCTTACTTAAACACAACAATTAGTATTGTTAACCCTGAATCGTTAACTCGCTGCGCCGATTGGCAAATTGGAGAGATTTGGGTATCTGGTGGAAGTATTGCTGCTGGATATTGGAATCGACCTTCCGCAACAGAAGAAACCTTTCAAGCTTATCTTAAAGATACGGGAGAAGGACCTTTTTTACGTACAGGAGATTTGGGATTTTTACTTAACGGAGAGTTGTTTGTCACTGGGCGGATTAAGGATGTGATTATCATCCGCGGGCAAAACCATTATCCCCAAGACATCGAAATCACGGTTCAGAAGAGTCACCCTGCACTGCGACCGAATTGTGGAGCTGCATTTACAGTGGAGTACAAGGGTTCAGAGCGACTCGTGGTTGTTCAGGAAGTTGAGCGGAGTTACCTGCGAAAACTGAATGTTAATGAGATGCTAGGCAATATCCGTCAAGCGGTGACAGCAGAACACAGTCTACAGCTTTTTGCATCAGTATTAGTCAAGACAGGAAGTATTCCTAAAACTTCCAGCGGTAAGATTCGTCGTCATGCTTGTCGAGCTGAGTTTCTTACGGGAAATTTAAATGTGGTTGGGGATTGGAGTCAAAATCCTTTAGCAAAGGCGAATTTTCGCCATTTACAGGCTGATGTTGAATCTTTATTGGACAAAGTACAAGCTGGCAAATAGTAATGATAATACCGAAAGTCTCTTTATCTAATGGAGTAAAACTGAATGCAGTCGGACAGCGGAAGAGAGCTTCTTCAAGGTTCAAGTAAGAGCCAGAAAATAAAGATTGAGAATGAATATCTAAAAACTATAGGGCTGCTTCATGCCTTGGCTATTCTCTTGATACCTTTCCTTGGCTTAGTAGTTGCGATCGCCCAAGTTTGGTTCTTTGGCATTGGGGCTATGGAAGTAGGGTTATTGGTTAGTATGTATGCTCTGAACTATGTAGGAATTACGGTGGGATTTCACAGGCAATTTTCCCACTGTTCTTTCCGAACTAACACTGCTGTCCGAGTCATCCTCGCCATCCTTGGCTCTATGGCTGCTCAGGGTTCCGTTATTTATTGGGTAGCCAATCATCGACGCCATCATCAGTACAGCGATCTTCCTGGAGATCCACATTCACCTCATCTGCATGGTGATGGTCTAGGTGGTCATTTTCAAGGATTATGGCATGCTCAGATAGGCTGGATGTTTGCCCACGAATTCACTAACCCGCTCTTGTTTGCCAAAAACCTGCTTCGAGACCCTATTATTTCTCGTATTAATCGAATGTACTTGTGGTGGATATTTCTTGGTGGTAGTGATGGT
>CAKZYM010000366.1 GCA_937884685.1 uncultured Calothrix sp. | reverse complement strand
TTACTTCTTACTCATTACTTCTTACTTCTTACTTCTTACTTCTTACTTTTTACTTTTTACTTCTTACTTCTTACTACCCCCCAATACCCAACCGACCGGCCAAACCGGGACTAAAGGGAATCAAAATTGCAGCCATCACAAATAATGCTACAAGTCCCAATATTGCTCGTGTATCATCGGGTTCGGTGATTTCGTTCAAGCTGGGACGTTCTAAATCTCTTTGTAAAAATAAAATTACAACAGCCCAATATAAAGCTAAAGCATTACCCAAACCAACTAATCCTAAAATAATTAAAGTAGCGAATGTAGTGCGTCCGGCTATTTTACGTCCGTAAATTGATTGTACAATTCTACCGCCATCGAGTTGTCCTGCTGGCATTAAATTTAAAGCTGACACAACTAAACCCAACCAGCCGATTATCACCAAAGGATTTACGTCTACTACAGGTGATTGTAAAGCTTCACCCATAAAGACTTTGGCAAAAATTCCGACTAAAATCGAACCTTGAAAAAATTGATTCGGTAGTTGAAATAAACTTCCTTCATGGGAAATTACTAATCCAACAATCAACATTAATAGTGAAACGACTCCCCCGAATACTGGCCCAGCTAAAGAAATATCAAATAAAACCTTACGATTGGGTAGCAGTGATTCAAAGCGGGTAATTGCACCGAAAGAACCAATTTGTATCGAAGGAAGCAGGTAAGGTAAGCTTAATTTAACTTCGTGACGATTAGCAACTATGCGATGTCCCACTTCGTGAGCAATTAAAACCGAGAAAAATCCTACCGCTATAGGTAAAGATTCTTGAAACCTGCTTGGACTAGAAAAGAAATCGAAATTTAATAAAATTCCTCCTGCTTCCAAACTTGTAGCAATACTTGCTAATAAAAGCACACCTGCAAACGCTTTTTGTGCGGGAGTCATGGGACGGGGGTCATTGCGGCTGGGTAGAACAATCACCGTAGGTCTACCTTCAGGATTTTCGAGTAAAAATAGACGATATTTATCACCAATACATTCGCGTAAACTCGCACTCAAACGGTTAAAAACGTCTTCTGGTTCTCCCCTCAAATTACCTTTAAAAATAGCACCTTCTTGATAAGCAATAGTTTCAGTAGCAAAATATGTATCGATACCAAAAATACTTCTAATAGTACTTAAATCTTCTTCCGGAATCGGAATAATTTCCGGTTGTGATGGTTTATTTCCTTGAGTTGATTGTTCGGATTGACCAAGAGAAGCTTCCTCAGCAATTCGCTCCGATGCTTTCTTCTTAATCATTTCCTCCTGTCCCATAGCTCTTAACTGTCTGCCGATAGCTATATACACACCAGCAAAACCAATTGCTAAGAACAGTAGACCCGCAATATTGATATAAATCCCCGCAGCAAGGGAACCGAAATATAGCAACCAAGGAGCTATCAAAACCACCGACTGAAGCCAAGCTAGGACACCCAACTTACCATAAGGCTTAGCGCGAGCAAAACCCCACGCCAAAGTCCCAAAAGCAACCAATGTAATCGCAGCTATAATTGCTGTTTCTGATGAATTCATCTTTCAATTTAAACATAAAGGACAGTTATTTACAGTTATCAGCAACGCTAATCACTGCTATCCCACCGTCTTCATCTATGAATTCAGGTGTAACGGATATTAATAATTTATAACGATGGTTGACTAGGACGAAATTTCTATGAAGGGGATTGACCTTTTTATTCTTTTGTAGTAATATATTTTCTATTGTGGGAATAGGTGCGCCTATATATAGGGTTGAATGAAAGAAATAAACCCTGCGAGAGCGTGGTTATTGAAGATTTTAGATTATATAAAATAGATAAGATATCGCAAGCGATTCGGAAATCAAGTCCTATATTGTAGGGTGTGTGACAGTCATCAAGAGTTATCAAGCACAGCCAAAAAGTTTATTATTGCCATCACTGATAAAAAATCGCATTTGTAGCATTTGTAGGTTGGGTTGAACCAAGAGAAACCCAAAATATCTGAGATTATAATTTCTGAGATTGAGAAGGAATCTACTGTTCCGGAGTCGGAATAGTTGTTTTTTGAAACGTAAAAGAGCGCTGAGGGAATAATTGAGGTAAGGAGAGTTGAGATTAAAAGATTTCGCAGACAACCCGGAAACCAATATTGCTCTTTATATAGTAACGGTCGTTGGTAAGACTTGGAATCAACTCAAATTCATCATCATGACTAAATCGTTGAGTGCAGCGACACCAATCAGCAAGAGAGAACCACGAACCAGAACGCACAACTCGTCTAAACGGACTTCCAAAAATAAAATTCCATGCTTTAGTATTCCACGAACTACCATCTTTAGGCGCTCTTCTATAATTCTCATGCCAGTTATCTTGACACCATTCCCATACATTTCCATGCATATCGTATAACCCAAAAGCATTAGGAGGAAATTGTCCGACCGGGATAGTTTGTTCTCGCCATTCCCGTTTGGGTTCGTCAGCATAGGTGAAGCTAGCATCATAATTCGCTAATTCACCAGTAATTGTTTCCCCATAATGAAATGCTGTTGTAGTTCCAGCTCGACAAGCATATTCCCATTCTGCTTCACTAGGTAATCTGTATTTCTTTCCTGTAGCTTCCGATAATCTAGAAAAAAATTCGATGACATCGTACCAGGAAACTCTTTCTACAGGACGATTATCTCCCTTGAAATAAGAAGGGTCTAATTTCAATTTTCGCTCTATCTTAGGTAATGCGGCTATTGCTTTCCATTGCGCTTGGGTTACGCTAAATTTTCCCATATAAAAGGGTTTTACTGTAACTTGATGTTGCGGTCGTTCATTCTCATTGCTGTCTTTCTCTGTAGGAGATGAACCCATCAAAAATGTACCACTGGGAATATAAGCCATCTCTAAGTTAATACCATTAACTAAATTCTCCACAAAATATTTCGCTAAATGTTCCTGACGTTGAATAATCTCACCACAACGGTTTACAGTTACAGTTTCAATTGTTTCAAGCTTCAAATTATAAGGATTAAATTCAGCTAAAGCTTGTTTAACATAGGGTTCCGATAGGGGAATTAATAAAGAATGAGCTTTGATTTGAAGTTGTGGTGATTCATCTTCCAAAGCTTTAACAACCAAATCCAAACCCGGTTCCCCATAATTCAAAGCTTGATAAAGCGCTGTTATCCTTACTTCTGGATTTTCATTACTCAACCGCAGTTTTACACCTTCTATTCCACCGAGGACTGCTGCACCTTCCGGAACTGGATTTTGACCACCGAGTACTGCGTCGTATGGTTTCGGATTTTCGTTATCTGACATGACTTTTATCAAGTTTGGGAATTTCCAGCAAAATTATTATTCCCAGTTCAACTATGAAATAATCATCTCAACTCAAAAACCACGTAATATCAATAGTTTGGGAAGTTTGATAATCAAATAGTGAATGGCGATCGCCTTTATCCAATGTCAGGTTCTGATTAATCAAAGCTGAATTTTTTTTCTATTCCGATAGGGGAATTAATAGTCATTATGGGAAAAGAGCATTTTTTTTAACTTGATAAATGATTATTTTATAGGACTTACGCAATTGTCACAATACTGGTTGGTGCGTGACACTATAAAAGGTTATTACTACGTTCAAAAATAGTCAAAGTGTCACAGCACCCTACAAAAAAATGTGCCGGTTGCGTAAGTCCTGTTTTATTTATAGTAATTATTATGGTAGAAACAGAAACTTCGTTATTAAGTGACAAATAAACCAATCATTCTTGACCACTATTTCATGATAAAATTCTATTTTTTAAATAATCAATTATGGCAAATATTTCAAATTTCAATCGATTTACTTATGTAATTGGAGCAAATTATGAAATTGAAGATGAACTAATTAGTTGGGTGACTTTAGCAGAAGAATATATTAA
>CAKZYM010000365.1 GCA_937884685.1 uncultured Calothrix sp. | reverse complement strand
GTGTCCACCGTCGGTACTATCTATTTATTTACAAGGGGTGGACACCATCAATTTTTCTTGATATATCGTGTTGATTATTACTGATTAATGATTTTTCTAGCTATATCTAGTTCGTCACCTAAATCAATCGCAATATCCGAAGGAATATCAATATCTTCGACCTCATCTAAATTTTTATTTTCTTGTTCGACAGGTGCAACTTCGTCAAAAATGGGTACGGAGCGTTAAGTTTATGTCTGGCTTTAGTGAACATGAAGCAACACCAAAGGATGCTTCTATAAAAAGTATTCGTGCCTTTAACTGAGTAATGCACCAAATAGCAGATTCTCTTAAACGTTCATCATTGTCACCAGCATGACGTAAAGCAAATGGTAGCCAAATCATTCTTAAAGCATCCATTATATTTTCTGATAATGCTTTGTTAGGTACTATATGCTTGCTACTTAAAAAAGCAATTATGGAACCATCATCGCCGGTTCTTCTGATTTTTGGTATTTCTTGCATTAGTTGTTGTTAGATAATTCTCAAGTTGTAAATTAATTTTGGAAGTAAATACAAAAAGTTAACTAATCAACTAATTTTATTTCTCCATGTAAGACAATACTTTTAAGTTTATTTTTATACATCTTAAATCAAACCCCTTTTTACCCACCCATAACCCATTCTTACCCACTAATAACCCACTTTTACCCACTAAATATTGAAAAAATGTTTTTTTTAATATAATTTCAACACCCACTTTTACCCACTTTTACCCACTTATCACCCTTTTTAACCCACCTAACACCTATTACCTCTCTCAGACTACAATATTATTACAAGCCCCACATTATTGAGGACAAGGTATGACTCAAACCGTATATTGTTCGATAAAAAATTGACAATGATACTACATTCTATGAAGGAAAACTATAAAATTATTTCAATGCTAGGACTTTTAGGTTTTGCGTTTATCGACGAAAACAGCCGCATCATATTCTTAGATGTGGCAAAAATGAGTATTGCTGCTTACCTTGGATATTTGGTTCCAAATGCAAGATAATAGTCGGCTTATTTTTCGATTTTTATAGCATGACTTCCCTTACTTACCTTTGACGAGTAAGGGCTTTCATCTTTTAAATTAGATTTATAGCTGCTGAAGTTCAAGGTTTTACTCAAGCGCAGTCAGTGGATGGAGTTCGTTAGGAAGTCAATTGGCGTAAAAATTCTACATCTGTGATGGGGAATAATATTACCAGTTGTTTTTGTGCCCACTTATGAATCAACCTGCTGTACCTAGTCAAGTTGTAAATACATTCCATCATCTTGTAAGAGAACTAGAACCCTTCGTAAAAGTAGATGACCTAAAAATTGCTTTTGATAGTAAATTTAATGTTTATATTTTAGGGGATGATTTTCAAGAGCAACTCAATTCAAATTTTCAGTTACATAGAGTAGTTCGAGAAGATATCCGAATGCTGATTGCTAAACATCGTTCTCAGCCTTTATCTAACCAGGATTAAGCTGTAACCATATTATTCTCTTCAAATATCGCCACACGCCATGATATTATTTGGCGGTGTTTGGCGGGATTGATTTATGAACAAGAAACAAGCAGCAGAATATCTAGGTGTAAGCGTTCGCGCTTTAGAGGGGAGCATCCCAATTGTGCAAAAATAAAAGAAGTAAGATTATTCGCGAGGTTTCCTCGCGAATGGTATGGCTTCTTCAATCTTGGGGTTCTTCTTCCTCTTGTGTGGGTTCGCGCATATAATGAAATTTGTCGCGCATAACGTGAAATAATTTCTACGGAATTTAAGGACTTGCAGCGATTTGTCGCGCATAAAGTGAAATTTGTCGCTGATAAAATGAAATTTACACCGGATTTTCCCTCAAATCGCTCTACTAAGCAGAGTACAAGAGTTTTAATAGTTTTTTGATACTTTAACTCTCTTGACTAAGTTTATATTAGTTGTCGCCACGCAGGCGATCGCCATTAAATAGTGCTGCTTACAGACTAGTTAATAAAGGCTAAAACCCTAGCTTTTCCCTTAGTTTCCAAACCAAATTTCGCTTTATGTGCAACAAATTTCATTTTATGCGCGACAAATTTCACTTTATGCGCGAACCCACATGCTCCCAAATTAATTACTAAATATAAATAACAAATTTATTGCTCTTACTTAAATTAAAGTAAGAGTTTTTAGTATTTACTACTTAATACTTAATATCAAAATAAAACTTTAATCTTTATAGGTAAAAACTATTAATGTTCAATAAAATATTGCTACTATCCGAAATATTTTGTAGAGATTTTGTAGGAATTAATAGTTGATATATTTCGTATTCTGAATCGAAGTTTGGGCAACAAATAATTCTGCGTACCCGTAAATAAACTTAATGAGGATGAAGATGAATTATTCTTTTGTTCGTCGTGTTACCTCGTCTATTGTCGCTTCGTTGTTTACTTTAAGTTTTACGATTGGTAGTTTTAATCAGAATGCTAATGGTCAAGATAATTTAGATAATCAGATATGCCTTCAAAAAAATTCTGAAACGCAAAAATGTTGTCCTTCTGATTCTATAACAGGTAAACTACGAATTACTGTAGCAGATTTTAATATTTCTGTTAGTAGTTTAAACGGTAAAACAATACAATATTCTACCTGACTTTTCACGGGATGTGGAAAAGGTAGAAAAGGTTCGCGAGAGATAGTGGCGAACCATAATTATTTTTTGTATTTGGAAGTTTCCTCAAGTAAATCTTGTAATCCCTGCTTGATTGTTTCGAGTAACCGATCTAAAGCCTCAACTTTAGTTCGACGATTTATCTGTTCCAATGCGTCTAAGTACTCTTGACTACCAGCTTTCCCCAAATGCTTATATTTAGAAAGCTTACCATCGCTTTTTTTCGGAAAAATAGGCTCAGAAGCTTGTAATTTATAGTACCAATAATAACCTTTTCTTCCTTTTGCAAGATAACGAGCTATGCAGCATCCAGATGGAGCAATGCGACCTGTTGCCAATACAGTTTGTCTTTCTTCTTCGAGACGTTCTTTGAAAGACGTAACTTTCCTAATGCGTTCATACAAATCTTCTTGACGCTTTTGTGTAGTATCTTTGAGCTTGTTTTTCATCGCAGGTGAGGGAGAACATAGTTCGCCACTATTTATCGCGAACCATTTTCTCCTACAACAAGTAATGAACTACCTTAATCAATACATATTTTAATAATTTAATTTACTACGGAGTAACCAACCTTGACATAAATTTTCTAGCTCCAGCCAGCCCCTCCACAATACCTGTATTCCAATTGCACTATTTTTTCTGTGTTCTAAATATCCACCTAAACGTGCAATTGCACGTTTAGCCCAGTCAATAGTAAAACTGGTTATCTCTTCTTTTAGTTTGGGCGGACTACTCGCTATTAGTACATCCATCTGTGTTTTTGTTAACACTTCTGTCGCTGGTAAATGGGGAGAAGTACGATGTAAATAAGTCATCCGTAAAAGTTGAGCAGCAATTACAGTTAGAAAACCTAGCATCGCCGACATACTCTCACCGCTCAAGCGATAACTTTCTGCTTTACATCCAGATTTGAGAATTTTATGATACTCTTCAACCCGCCAGCGATAAGTATACCAACGGAGAACAGTTATCGCGTCTTGCTGTGTTAAAACTGACTCTGTAGTAAGTAACATCCACTCTACGGGTTCACAATCATCTGGTACATTAATTTCTCTTGCGTAAACCGCGTAAATCCTAAAATTACTTTCATTTTTTAATCTATAAGGAGGTTTGATTGATATTGGACAAAACCTAATTTCTAAGGGAGCAGTTCTTGCATTACGCTTCTTAGTTTGTGGTAACTCAACATCTTTTATACACTTTACTTCCTGAGAGATTACGTATTCCCATAGATGGGAATTTTCTTCTTCTAAACAACGATTATGAGATGCTCTAACAACTACACCTGTGTTTTTATTATTACTAATTAAAGCAAAAACTTCTGCAATATCACCTTCCCTATCAAAAACATGAATAATTCTCGTTAATAACTCTTTTTCTTTCCTTTTCAAGGGATTGAATAATTTAGAAATCTTTTCAAACGCTTCAACCCATCGGTAAGATTCTTTCTCTTCAAATGTCTTCTTTCTTTGGGCTTTACGCTTTTCTTTTAATCGCCGTTTTTTCTCTTCTGGCTTTTCATTTAAAGGTGCTTTCTGCTTCTTCTCTCTATGCCAAAGTTTTTCCCATAATAGCCCCAATGGTTGACCAAAATCTGGTTCTAAAGCCAAACAACTGTGTAAAATTAGACCATTACCACCATTTCCAGTTGGACCATAATTATCCCGTTTTTGCAATATTTTTCTGTAATCAAGATAACTTGTATCTCCTACTGCCAAAACAACAGGTATACCCGAAATTTTCTGTGCTGTCTGCTTAAAATGAGGACTCGTCAACTTATCAAATGTTGTTTTAGGATTAGAAAAAAATTCGTAACCGCGTTTTAGGTCACTAGCACTACCAAAAATCTGAGATAAAGGCTGACCATATTTTACAAATAAACGTTCACTTATTGATACAGCACGTTTTGTTAAACGTTTATCGCCGAAATCACACAAGTTGTAAGGATTTTTCTCTAATACCTTCATCCGGTTCGCACCCCTCAAGCTACATCCACATCATGACTTTACCTGAAATCTGCCAAGCACATATTTGGTTCGCCACTATCTCACGCGAACCTTTTCTGCCTTTTCCACATCCCGTGAAAAGTCAGAATATTCTACAGATGAAATTAAGAGAATCGCTGACATAATAGCAGGTAAATTATCACAAAATAGTAATTTTAAAGTTATTGACAGAATGCATACAAAAGATAGCATTTTGTGTCCAGAAGCTATCGTTATATCTACTATTACACGATTTGATATTGATAGTAAAGAATCTACAAGAAGTTTTTTAGGTTTTGGTAAAGGAAAAACTAAAAAGAGTGCATATGTCGAATTTAACATTAGAATAATTAATAATAATACAAAGGAAATAATTTATTCTTTTACGGACAGTGCTACTATTTCTAGTACCAGTGATAGTAGTGTGACAATACCTAACATAACTCTAGATATTAGTAATGATAATACTTCCACAATTGATAACAATAACTCTAGTAACTCAAATACTTTTACTAGCGATATTAATGATAAGCAAACAACGAAATTTATATTAAGAATAAACAGTGGTAAAGCGATGAAAATAAAAGAAGATAAATTAACTAATGAAGGAAGTCTGATGACTTTAGCTGCAAAAGAAGTTATCAATAAAATTACAAGTAACATAAATGATAACTCTCAACAAATTATATCTTCATTAAGACCGTTTGGTAGTTTAAATAGTCTTGTAATTGATAGTTATGGAGACAAAAAATTTTTTGTTCTAAATCATGGTATTTTACATGGATACAAAAAAGGTATGAAACTAAAAATTAAGCGAATTAACCGTATACTTAAAGACCCTCAAACCAAAGAAATTATTCGCGTATTGACGGAAGATATTGCAACTGTAACACTTACTGATGTAAATCATAAATCTAGTATTGCTACGATTACAGATATTGACAATAAATTTATTGTTTTTGGCGATAGTTTTTTAACGGACGATATAAAAAAAGAAAAAATTATTGCGATACCAATAAAGTAACCAGTTTGCCCCACACACTCCGCACTAGCAAAACCAAAGATAACCCCCCCCACTTCATCCTTGGTAGTGGGGTTTGTTTGCTGTGTAGGCACCATTTCCCGGCAACTAAAAAATGCTACGACCGAGCCAA
>CAKZYM010000364.1 GCA_937884685.1 uncultured Calothrix sp. | reverse complement strand
AGTATTTATATTTATAAGAATGGATGCCGTGAAACAAAGGCGAAGGCGAGGTATAGTATTGACAGCAATGGGTTTGAATCGTCTGCAATCGGCGATACAGTCAGCCCAATTGCAGGAAAATGATGGTAGACGTTTTACTCAGGAGGAATTGAGTAATCGTATCGGCGTTTCTACAAATACTTTATCGCGATTGTGGTCCCTGAAAACAACAGTAGATTCACGTTCAGTAAGACTTTGCTTTAGCTATTTTAATTTAGAGTTAACTGAATCTGATTACACTACCGGGGAAGAACCAGTACAATTTAACGGAATTGAATATCCTAGCGGTCCGGTATCGCTATATTCCAAATTGTATATACCTCGTCCTCCGATTGAGGAATCAGCTAATCAAGAAATTTCCCGTCCTGGGTGTATGATTCGCATCAAAGCTCCCAAGGGAATGGGAAAAACTTCATTAAAGTTCAGATTGCTCGATTATGCGAAATCATTAAGTTACTATACGGTACATCTTGATTTAAATTTGGTAGATACCGATAAGTTTCTAGATTTAGATGTCTTTTTACGCTGGCTCTGCTGTATTATTTCTAAAAGCTTGAATATTGAGCCTCAGCTAGATGAATGTTGGGATGAGGAAATTGGGAGTAAATTAAGCTGCACGCTTTATTTCCAAGCCTATATATTAGAAGCTCTTAATAGTCCTTTAGTTTTATCATTTAACGAACTAAATCGCGTATTTGAATATCCACAATTAGCTCAAGAGTTCTTACCATTATTACGTTCTTGGCATGAAAACTCTCAATACAATCAAGTTTGGCAAAAATTGCGTTTAGTTGTGGATTATTCAACTGATATCTATGTTCCCTTAAATGTTAATCATTCACCATTTAATATTGGATTACCTATCCAACTACCGGAATTTACACTTGAACAAATCAAGGAATTAGCTACACGCTATGGTTTAGATTGGCAACAAGGGAATGAAGCCGAAAGATTGATGGAAGTGATAGGGGGACAACCAGCTTTAGTTAATATTGCACTTTATCATTTAAGCCAAGAAGAATTAAATTTAGAGCAGTTATTAGCAGAAGCAAATACAGAAAGAGGCATTTATCGGCATCATTTACGAGAAAAATTGGATTATTTGCAAAGAAATTCCGGTTTAGCAGCAATATTTTCTGAAATACTGACAGCACAAACAGCGGTCAATCTTCCACCTACAGTTGCTTATAAACTAGAAAGTCTTGGATTAGTAGAATTAACTTCTGAGGGTGCAATTGTAAGTAGAGAATTATATAGTTCTTATTTTTCTCAATATTTAGATAGTGAATAGTTTGGTATTGATTAATTATATCTTTTCCGCTTATATCGTAATTATTTAAAATTTCTCTCTCTTCCTCTTTCCCCTTTCCCCTTTCTCAGTTTTATCTGGTTTCTATGCGTTTTTTTATCCTAAACCAGTGTAAACAAATTTGAAATGAAAAAATAAATCAAAACAATACCTATAAAACTGGAATTGTAATTAGAAACTCAGTTCCATATTGACTTTGCATTGTGTATCTCCTCTAGAAAAAGTACGTAGGCTATTACTAATACTTTGAATCCGATATGTAGCTTTTGGCATCGATTCAAAAATCTTCGGTAAATCTTCACTAAGGTATTCTAAATCGATATCTTCAGCATGTTCGGCAATTGCATCAGTGGGACTAGAGCATTCCTGCTGATATAAATTGATATGTTCCAATAAATCTTCTACGTTATCTGTAGCATTGCTGATACTACAATCTCTCTACACAAAATACGCAAAAAAAAGGACACGATAACGTGTCCCTTGAAATATGAATGCTTTTACAAATTTCTCAATCTTGAAAAACTAATTCAGAAATATTACAAAGATGGAACGTACTGCGCTTTCTCAGGTACTTCAGCGTACTCAGAGACAATTTGACGGAACTCATCACCATCAATGGTTTCTTTTTCAATTAATAGATCAACCAATCTATCCATCAAACTGCGATGGTCGCGCATCATTTGTAAAGTCGCTTGATATTGCTCTTCAACGATTTCACGAACTTGAGAATCAATACGAGCCGCGATTGATTCGGAGTATTCGGAACGTGTAGTCCAGTCACGACCAAGGAAAACTTCACCTTGCTGACTTTCCAAAGATACAGGACCTAAATCGGACATCCCGAATCTTGTTACCATTTGACGAGCCATTCCGGTTACCTGTTGCAGGTCGTTTCCAGCACCGGTAGTAATTTCATCTCTACCAAAAATTACTTGTTCGGCTGCACGTCCACCCAAAGCACCGGAAATTCTTGCTTTCAACTGAGAGCGACTAATTAAACCTTGGTCTTCACTAGGAGTAAACCAGGTCAAACCCTGAGCTTGTCCGCGAGGAATCAAGGTAACTTTCTGTACGGGGTCGTGGTCTTTGACTAAAGTTCCGACCAAAGCATGTCCGACTTCATGGTAAGCAATCAAACGCTTACTCTTACTGTCAACCAAAGGAGTACCTTCCATACCCGCAACTACCCGGTCAACAGCGTCATCAATTTCTGTTAAGGTAATACCTTCTTTACGTCGTCTAGCAGTAAGAATTGCTGCTTCGTTGAGCAAGTTAGCTAAATCCGCACCAGTGAAACCAGGAGTACGACGAGCAATT
>CAKZYM010000363.1 GCA_937884685.1 uncultured Calothrix sp. | reverse complement strand
CCTTCTTCTTCGTATTCTGGCTGCTTTTCTTTGACTTTCTTGGGAATGTTAATTGGTTTTGGTGCTTCGTCGTCTTCCCAAGCGTCTTTTTCTAGGTCGTCGTCGTAGGTGTCGTATTCTTCTTTATATGCTTTTGGTTGGAAAGGCTCAGGTTCGTATTTTGCTGGTGTTTCGTATCTATCTTTACCCGTTGCTTCGCTCCAGTTGTCTTCTTCTGCTTCTTCGTAGCGGATGGTTTCTTCTTCGTAAGGACGTGCTTCCATTACTCGACGACGAGGTGGTTCTTCGTAAGCATCGTCTTCTGTCCAAACTTCTTCTGCTACGGGTTCGGGACGACGTACTCTGGGCTGGGGTGCTTCTAATGGTACTCCCGATGGTAGCTGCATATCTGGTGCTACGGTTTTAGGAGTTGCGTTGTAGTATTCGTCTTCGCGCTCCCAAGGTGCTTTACCAATACCTAAACGTTCTAGTACACCAACGCTTAGTTGAGTAACCCGTTCTTCTGCTCCTTCAAATACTATCAGTCGGTTGGGACCAACGCTGACTACTTCGTCCATTGATAGTTCGTAAGTACTAAGAACTTGGTCTGGTATTTGTGGTAGTCCTAGAGAAGCAATAACTATTGATGAAATTCTACCGCTGATACCATCAAATTTGAAGCCGCGTACTCTTCCTAGTACTTCTCCGGCTTCTGTAATTACTTCCCAGTTAACTAAATTGCTGTAGATTTCGGTATCTACGTCTTCAATTACATCTTCGTTGTCAACCAAAATCACGTCTCCGATTTGGTCAACGCTGCTTAAGTACATATAGCGTGGTATCCCAGAAACGGAGATCAGGCTGTCTCGCAATCCAATTGCCACAACCTCTCGTCTATCAATATCTACCCACAGTTGGTTGACGATGCCAAGTCTTCTCCCGTTGTCGCGGGTGATTACTTGGGTGTTTAAAATGTCCGAGCGTCTTATAATTTGTTCAGAGGTCATTATATACCGAGTCCCGATCTCGAATCCGGTTTATCTATACACTATTATTAACAGATACTCAAGCAGAAGTATTGTCGGTTTTTAACTTAATCCCTAAAACTTGTGTATAAGCTCCACGGGCTTGAGTAACTCCGATTGTACGTTCGGCTGATTCTATCATTGGGCGGCGCAAGCTTACAACTATAAATTGTGCTAGTTCTGCCTGTTGCTTAATCATTTTAGCTAATCGTTCTACGTTTGCCCCGTCCAAAAACATATCTACTTCATCAAATGCGTAAAATGGCGATGGACGATACCTTTGTAAGGCGAAAATAAAGCTTAATGCTGTTAATGATTTTTCTCCCCCGGACATGGATGCTAAGCGCTGCACTGGTTTACCTTTGGGATGTGCCACTAGGTTTAAACCACTGTTAAATGGGTCTTCTTGGTTGTCTAATTGTAAGTAACCATCACCGTCGGAAAGGGTGGCAAAAATTGATTTAAAGTTTTCATTTACAGCGTCGAATGCTTCTTGAAAAGCTTGTTGACGTAATGTTGTAAAGTTTTCAATTCTTAATAATAATTCGGTTCGTTCTGCTTCTAATGTTTCTAGTTTTTCGCTGAGTTCTTCTAAACGTTGTTGGGTGCGGTCGTATTGTTCTAAAGCCAGCATGTTGACTGGTTCCATTGCTTGTAAGCGTTTGGAAAGGGATTTTAATTCTTTTTGTAGTTCTTCTAAATTTACTTTTTCGGGTACTTCTGGTAGGGGTTGCGGTAATTCTGTGGAAATTGTTTGTAATTCTGCAAGCACTCGGTCTAATTCTTCACGACGATTTTGTTGGCTTTCTTGCAGTTTTTGTACTTCCCATTCTAGTTGCTGTTGTTTTAATAATAATTGACGTAATTGTGCTTCTACAGCATCGCGTTTTTGTTTTTCTTCGCCTAAATTCGCTTCCATTTGTTGAATTTGTTGGCGAGTTTCGCTGATAGCTGCTGTTAATGTTGTTTCTTGTTGTTTGAGGTTATCAATTTGATTTTGCTGATTTAATTGTTCTTGCTGATATTCTTCAACTCGTCTTACTCCTTCTTGAATTTTTTCTTGCAATACTTGCTGTTGAACTTCGAGATTTTTTAATTTTTCTTCTGTTTCTCGTAATGCTGTATCTTGTTGCTGTAACTGTTGCTCTTGACTTTTAATTGTTGCTTGAATATTCTGCCATTCGCTTGGTGTTTGTGATTCTTCTAACTGCGCTAGTTCATCGCGTAATTGCTGTAATTGTTGCTCTTGTGCTGGTAATTCCCGCTCTAATACTTCCAAGCGAGATTGAGCGGTATTTAATTTTTCTGTATTCTGTGTCAGTTGATTTTTAGCGTCTTCTACTCGCTTAGTTAAGCTTTGAACTTCTTTTTGTAACTGTTCTGCTCGTAACTGCTGTTCTCTTTTTCCTTGACGAGTTTCGGTAAGTTGAGTTGACAACTCTTTGGTTCTTTCAGAAAGAGTATTAATCGCTTCGTTACAACGCTGCAAAACTCTTTCAATTTCTTCCAAACGGTTTCTTAAAGACCTAACTTCTTCCGATTCCGTCGCTTCAACGGTACCAAAACGCAAAGTCGAACGCTGAGTAACGCTACCACCAGTCATTGCTCCACTGGTTTCTAATAATTCCCCTTCTAAAGTCACAATACGGACTTTTCCTAAATGATTTCTAGCTTGATTAATATTCTCAAAAACAACCGTACTTCCGAAAACATAAGCAAATACATCATCGTAACGGGGTTCGCAATCGATTAAATTCACCGCATAATCGATAAAACCATTGGCATATCTTAAATTACCAGATTCATTAATCCGGGGGGCGCGGATTTTATTCAAAGGTAAAAAAGTAGCTCTCCCCGCTCGTCTTTGCTTTAATAGCTGAATTCCCGCAGCACCAACACTGTCATCTTCAACCACAATCTGTCCCAAACGACCACCAGCAGCAATTTCTAAAGCACGTTGATAATCGGGTTCTACTCTTCCCAATTCCGCAACCAAACCGCAAACACCAGGTAAACCAGACTGCAAAATAATTTTACTTGCATGGGTTCCTTGAGCTTCCTGTTGAGCTTGGGTTTGAGCTTCCAATTTATCCAGTTGACGCTGCTTATCTCTCTGTTCCTGTAATAATCGCTTTTGGGTTTGCTGCTGAATTTGTAATTCCTGTTCGGTTGCTGCTAAATTTTCAGCTAAATCTTGAATTGGTGCGACGGTAGAATTAAATCCAACTTCAAATTGCTCTAACTGACCTTGTTTTTCCGTTAGCTGGGGTTCTAATTCTTCAACTAATTGGGTTTGTTCTTGAATTTGTTGCTGTAACTGATTATTTCTTTCCCGTAACTGCGCTCTTTCGCTTCTTTGAGGTTCTAAAGTTTGCAGTACAGCTTCAACTTGATGGTTTAAATTTGTTTGCTGTACTACCCAAGCTTCGGAAGCTGAAGCGATTTCAGCCGCAGTCTCGCGAGATTTTCCTAAATTTTGACGTATGGACTCGCGCTGACTTTGTAGAGAACCAGTATTTTGCGTTTCCGTTTCCTTTTGTTGTGCGAACCGAGTCAAAGAATCTTGGTTTTGCTGTATTTCCTGCTGGGTTTGGTTTATCTTGATTCCAGCTTCATTACGTGCTGTTTCTAATTCACTTTGACGACGCTGGACTTGCTTGCATTCGGCTTCTTGAGTGGCTAGCTTAGACTGTACTGCTAAAAGCTCTTCCTCACCCATCGCTTTGACATGAGCGTTTAATTCCTCAAGTTCCTTCTGCTTGGATTCGATATTTTGGTTTACCTCACCCAACTGCTGAATATTTTCTTGTAAAGTGCGATCGCCATTTTGGATTTGGTTTGATAATCGCTCTTGATTCCCCTGTAAAGTCCTCCAGGAAAGCACTACTTCCCATTTCTGCTTTTCTAAATAATCAACCCGCAATCTTTGATATTTTTCAGCCTTGGCTTTATCTTGAGAAAGTCTTTCGCACTGGGTTGTTAATTCCGTCTCAATAATCCGACAGCTATCTTCCTTTTCTTTAACTTCCTCTAAAGTCTTCTTGGCTTGATTAATTTTCCTATCAAACGCTGCCACCCCAGCCAACTCATCAACAATTTCTCGTCGCTCGCGAGGTTTCATCGAAATAATATCGGTAACGTCCCCTTGCAAAACAACGTTATATCCTTCAGGGTTAATACGGATATTGCTTAACTCTTCGTGTACCTCAGTTGCGTTAGCACCAATTCCATTAATGTAATAACTTGATGAATAAGTTCCTTGTTTAGTCACCCTTAATCTACGGGTAACGCTCCA
>CAKZYM010000362.1 GCA_937884685.1 uncultured Calothrix sp. | reverse complement strand
TCCAAAAGCTGCTTCCAGGTAGGATTCTAAGACTTCTGTGTACACCGTAGCCTTATTAAGGAGAGGGGAGATAAAAGCTATATTTTTGGTTCTTAATTTTTAATTCTTAACTCCTAACTCCTAACTCCTAACTAAATTATTTATTTCCATTTAAGTTTGACGAAATAAGCTTTGCGTCCCATAGCATCGTATTTAAGGGTGATATTTTCTATTGCTAGATTAAACGGAATTGCTGTGGTGATATGACGTTGGAAGAAAGCACCTACATCGGGAGCGAGTTCGGTTGCGGTTGTGGTTGCGAAGCTGAAACCGATTAGTTGCTCTATGGGTCCTCGGGGTAATAATAAATGCATTCCTACAGCTAATCCGGCCGTTAATAACATGGCTACTGATGCATTTGTACCGCAGCGAGGATGTACGGCTAAATTCCATTCTCCATGAGTAAGACGTTGTAGAGCAAGGTTTACAGCTCGTCTTAAATCGCTGATATTAGCTTCACCGTAAAGGTAAAATCCTTCTTCTGTAGATAAACCGCTGTAAAGTTGATTATCAATACCGACGTTTTTCCGGTCGTTGAATTTCTGAGTTGTGCTAGTTGTACTATTAGACGATTCGCTTAAAGTCCATACTGTTGCATGTTCTAAAGCGTGTACCTGACGCACCATTAAAATTTCTTTTAACCCAGGAACAAAAGATAACCGTTCTAGTAAATCGGTATCTTGGGTGGGGGAGGGTGAAATCCAATCCAAGTTCAAAAGGTCAAAGGATAGGTCATTACCTTTGGTAAAAGTTGAGGTATTCATTGTTTATCGGTTTCCCCCACCTGAGTAGGTAAGATATACACTCTCAATGTAACCTTTTACAAAAGAAATGATTGCTAATTTTTGTTGATTCTTAAATTAAGATTAATAAAGAAAGAAGGAGGGAGTAGCAAGTAGCAAGTAGCAATTAATAAGTAGGGAACAGGGAAAAGCTACATAACACGATAGTAAATATATAAATAGTGAAGTTTTAATTTTTAAATAATAATAAGTAGTTGTGCAAAATTAATTTTATATTTCGCTTGGGTACTTATTAATGTCTTTTAGCTACTGCTAAATTAATAATTTTTAAAGCAAATAATACATGATTTGACTTGTCTATCTGTTAACAATTACCTATTACCTATTACCTATTACCCATTACCTATTACCCTTATATATAAGAATTGACCCGTCCGTTGCTAGTCGGACGGGGATTGATTGCTGCTAGCTGCGTGCGCGTAGACCAATACCCTGCGATTGCGCGTTTGAGAGATGAGTTTAGCACCGAAAAGTGAAGCGTGAGGAGACTAGCTAGCAACAATCAATCAAAATGGAGCAAATAACTGTTGCGATGCTGTCTAATCCTGCGGATGAGGAATAGAACAGCAGTTAACATCATTTAGACATACCTTACCCCAGTGCAAAGCCCAGCGGACAAGAGCAACTCGGTTTTCGGTTTGTGTCTTAGTAAGAATGTTGCTGATATGGTTATCAACAGTACGCTTACTGATTTCCAGCTTTTCTGCAATTAATTGGTTAGTTAAGCCAGTGGCCACTAAGTCGATAATTTGCAGTTCTCGGTCTGACAGACTAACAGGGGTCTGAGACTCGCCACCAGCCATTTTTATTCCATCCTCCCGATTAGTGGTAAATGTACTCAATTGCCATGCTCCCATTGTAGAAGATTGTTTTACTGGTAGGCGTTTCAACTGTTTAATGCAACACTATTTTCAATAATTTCTTTATGATTTTGGTAGATGATTATACAGTATTTTATATTAGTATTTATTTTAACTTTATATGGTAAATAAAATTAGAGTGATTACTGTTGAGAAACATAGAGTGCAAGAGTACTGGTAAACAATTATAAAACAATTTTGCTGTTTATTTGTATGAACGATTGCTTCTAGAGTGGTAAATATTATTGTAGGTTTTATACAGAATTTCTCTTTAAAAATTTAAAAAGTGGTTAGGAAATGAGCAATCCCCGTGTTTTATGTTTGGGTGAAATACTGTATGACGTGCTTGCTGACCAGTTAGGTCGTTCAGTTAGTACGGTTGATTCATGGACTTCTTATCCGGGAGGGGCACCGGCTAATGTCGCTTGTGCTTTAGTAAAGCTAGGAACCCCATCAGCATTTATCGGAGCGATTGGTGAAGATAAACCTGGAAAGAGTTTAGTCAAGCTTTTAGAAGAAGTTGGTGTAGATACAGATGGGGTGCAGCTTAATTCCGAAGCTCCTACCAGACAAGTATTAGTAACCAGGAAAGAAAATGGCGATCGCATTTTTTCTGGGTTCAAAGATTACGATACCGCAGAATTTGCTGATACGCGTCTCAAAGCTGCCGAATTACCAGAAAAATTATTTGTAAATGCTGATTTTTTGGTCATCGGAACCTTAGAATTAGCTTATCCCGAGACTGGTGCAGCAGTTTATAGAGCGCTAGAGTTAGCTTCTCAACATAATGTAAAGATTTTGCTAGATGTAAATTGGCGCGATGTATTCTGGAAAAATCCCGATGCTGCTCCCGACAAAATTCGAGAATTAATTAAAAAAGTAGATTTTCTCAAACTTGCTAAAGAAGAGGCAGAATTATTATTCAATACTTATGATGCTGGAGCAATTACTTACCGTCTGAATTCTGTAGAGGGAGTTTTAGTGACGGATGGTGATAAAGGTTGTGCTTACTGTCTGGGTGAAAACGAAGATAAATTTTCGGCTTTTTCCGTTCCTGTAGTTGACACAACTGGTGCGGGAGATAGTTTTGTGGCTGGTTTTGTTCACCAGCTTTTGCAGACTGGAATCCAAAATTTAAAGGATGCAGAAGTAGTCAAGAAAATCATTGCTTACGCTAGTGCTGCTGGAGCTTTGACTACATTAAAACCCGGTGCAATTGCTTCTCAACCGACAGCAGAAGAAGTAGAGAATTTTCTTAAAGAGAATTGAAGGAGAATAAAATTTAGTTAGTAGATAGTAGGTTGGGTTAGACACGATTTACAAACTAAAAGATAGCGAACAATGTTTAATTATCGGGGAGCATCCCAAATCTGCAAAAAGCCCTCAGACTATAAGCCTAGGGCTATTATTACAAAGCCCACCTGCGTGGGCTACGAGGTTTCTTAGCCCACGCAGGTGGGCTTTGTTCATGTAGCTGCACCCTTTTAGGGTGTTGGGTAAAATATTTATTCAAAATTGGGATGCTCCCAATTATCGTGTCGTAACCCAACATCGACATTTCGCATAAATTATTTAATTGCATAATTCTAATAAAATTGAATCCTCTAGCTTTAGACTTCGGGTATTACACTTACTACTTCTTACTTGCTACTTATTACTTGCGAAAACTGCTCCGGAGAGTTGCCATCACAATTTCTCTAAAATCTCCTGCACAATATCTTCAAGCGGCTGCGAAATATCGATTTTAATCGCTTCTAATGGCTCCTCAAGAATTTCAAATTGACTTTTGAGAAGTTTTTCACTCATGAAGTGATTTAATCGTTCTTTTAAGCGTTTGTGAATTAATTCAAACGAACCTTTAAGATAAACTAGCTTTACAGATTCATGGTTTATCAAAAGCATTTGACGATAACTAGCTTTCAAAGCCGAACAAGTTATAACTATATTGGAATTTTCTAATAGGTGCTTTTTAATGACATCTTGCATTTTTTGCAGCCACGGTAGTCTATCCTTATCACTCAACGCGATACCGTTCCGCATTTTCTCTATATTCTCTTGTGGATGGAAATCGTCTGCATCGGCAAATTTATAACCCAATGATTCGGCTAGTTTTTCACCGATGGTGGTTTTTCCCGAACCCGAAACACCCATGACAAGAATAATCATCTACAATTTTATAAGTATAATTACTGTTTGTTTAGAAAAATAATGTATTACATTGATACTAGAATTGAAAAAGTGTATCGTATATATACCAAAAATTTTCCTCAATTCCTTCTTAATTTATAATATCTTAGGTACAATTCGATGCATAAATCTAAATAGTTTAACCCTATTTAATTAGAAATCATATTATAGCTAAATAATAACTTAAAAATGAGCGCTGAAATTAGTCCAGGAACTCTAATCAATAATCGTTATATTATTCAAAAAACTCTGGGTAGAGGTGGGTTTGGTAGAACTTACTTGGCTTTTAATAATCAGCGTTTTAATGAACCCTGTGTTCTCAAGGAGTTCTTACCAGATACCCAAAGTCCTAGCATCATTTCTAAATCAAAAGAACTATTTGAGCGGGAAGCAAAAGTTCTATATCAAATAAAACATCAACAAATTCCTCAATTTTTAGCTTTATTAACTCACGAAGACAAACTATTTATTGTTCAGGAATATATTGATGGCAGAACTTATCTACAAATATTAGATGACCGTCTTTCTAGCACTCGAAAGCCATTTTCAGAAGCGGAAGTTAGACAGTGGCTTTTAGATATGCTGCCAGTTTTAGAATATATTCATGGTTGTAATATTATTCACCGCGATATTTCATTAGAAAATGTCATGCTTCCTAATAATCAATCGAAACCTGTGTTGATTGATTTTGGAGTCGTGAAAGAGAAGTTTACTCAAATTTTTAGTAGTTCTTCCTCACAGTCTTTTAAACAAGCTTCGGTAGTAGGAAAAATTGGTTATTCACCACCGGAGCAATTGCGATTGGGACATTGTTTTCCTTCTAGCGATATGTACGCTCTCGCTGTGAGTGCGTTAATTCTTTTGACAGGAAAAATGCCACATTTACTTATAGATGATTCTTTAAATTGGAATTGGCAATCTCATGTAAATGTTAGTAACTCTCTAGCTAGCATCCTTAACAAAATGTTGGCATCAGTACCAAGCGAACGCTATCAATCCGCAACAAAAGTAATAGCAGAGCTTGAGAAAAATCAAAGTTATAGTAATAATATTAATCAGACGGTTACTAATAATAACTTGAAGCCAAAAATGTCATTAGGTGGCATCATTTCAAGTATATTACCAAGAAGAAGCCAGCAGAACGAGCAGCAGAATACGGATAATGAAAATAATTTTGCACAACTCGGACAAACACCAGTTTCTCAAAATCCACAGTTTGTAGATTATTGTAAGCAGCAACTTACTAGTTTTATTGGTCCTTTAGCTAGTATGGTTATGGAGCAAGCTTTGCAAGAAAACCCAGATATAACATCCAAAGATTTTGTGGAAGTTTTAGCTGAAAAAATTCCAGATATACAAAGAGCAGAAAGCTTTAGAAATCACATCAAATTTCTCAAGGAATATAAAACAGAGCAACCTCAGAAGCTAAGTCAGTCGGTTTCAAGTTTGACAACTACACCTGCAATTAGTCATCCAGATTTTCTAGATTATTGTCGCAGAGAATTTAGTAGTTTTGTCGGGCCTTTCGCTAGTGTGGTAATTAGAGATACTTTGGATGAGAACCCAGATTTGACACCAAAACAGCTTGTAGAAAGGTTAATGACTGGAATTCCTAATCGGAAAAGAGCGAAAGAATTTGAAAAGCGGATTTTGAAGGATTAAGGATGGGTAAATGGGTAATAGGTAATTGCTAATTAGGAACAGCGTTTGCAGCATTTTTTACAATTACGATTTATATAAACACATCTTTTTTCTCAATATAATTACTATTTTTTTGTTTATACAGTCAAATATATTACTAAAAAATAATCAGCAGGTAAATTGATTTATTGAGGTGAATCTTTCGTCATCTTATATATACAAACAAGTTTCCCCCACAATGTAGACTCTTTCACAAATTCCATCCCAACTTTTTCCAAAACTCTAATTGAAGCTTTATTTTCTGGTTCTACAATTCCCAAGACAGAATCAAATTTGAACTTATCAAAATAATATTCCAAACAAGCTTTCACAGCTTCCGTGGCTAAACCTTTTCCCCAAAAATCCGAATCCAATCGATAACCCAATTCGTTTTCTAACTTACCTTCTATTTCTTCAACAGCAATCCCACAATAACCAATTAAACGTTTGCTTTGACGATGAATTAAAGCATATTTTCCATAGCCATATTGTTGATAAGAATCGAGAAAGCTTTGAATTTTTACCGCTGTTTGTTTATAGGATAATGCACCCGTTGGTGAAAAAAACTGCATTACTTCAGGTTTAGCTAGAATTTTTGCTAATGCTTCAATATCTGAGACTTGAAATTCACGAATGATTAAACGTTCAGTTTGGGTCATGATTTTTTCGTCAGTAATACTATTAGCATTTAAGCTGGGTAGTTTTAATAATTTTGCTAACCACTTAGTTTTAGAATTCAACCACAGAGTAAAAATAAGAAATATATGGATTATTAAAGTGATTTGAGCGTATGGTTTGACCGAAAAATCGTATATCTTAATCCAATCACCGCGAACAGATGTAAATGAAAAAAGCGGATAAGCTATTAAAGAATAAACTAATTCTGCTTGAGAAAATGTGTAGAATAAATGCTTTAAAATCGGCTTTTTTACTAAATATACCGCTAAAATAGCTAAATAACCCAAAGCAATAGAAACTAAATTACCGCTAAAAGCAATCCACCAAGATTCTACCGGAAGAAAATTTCCGACAGCGATAACATAACCCCAAGCAACTCTCCATTGAAATTCTCGAACTTCACCACCTACTTGTAAAGTAGCTAAAGCATGTCCGACTTCGTGAAAAAAGACTCCTAAAGGAATTAGAATAAATATCGCTACTCTTTCTAATATAAATTTATCTTTGGCTGTGATTTTATCATCCCAGAATGAACTCCAATTGTTTGATAAACGCAAAATGGTGTCAATACTAAGGATGCTGTAAAAAATTGCTAGAAAGTCGAATGATGAATCATTGAACATAATTTGGGAATTGGAGATTGATAATTGTTAATCGGTAATTAGTGTTAATACAATCCTTCTCTTTCATCTTGTTTAATTAAAGCTTGCATTTCTTCAACAGTCTCTTTTAGATTTGCAGCATCAACCATTGTTTGAGCTAATGATGGTAAATCATCGATAGATTCCCACTGTTCGTGTTGCCATATTTTAGAGCGCAGCATACATTTAGCACAGTGGAAAAATGCTTCTTTTATATTAATAATAAGCGCTAAATCTGGAGTTTTACCGTTAATAGCCATACTTTCCCGTAAAGCTTTATCTCTGACAATAATTGCAGTTCCGCTGATTCGCAAAGTTCCACCTTTACCGGGTACCAGAAAGAATAAACCGACTTTGGGATTTTCAAGTATATTTTGAAAGGTATCCGCTCGACGATTTCCTGGTCTATCGGGAATAGCTAAGGTATTATCATTAATTATTTGTACAAATCCCGGTGGGTCTCCTTTGGGTGATATATCCATGTTTCCATTATTATCCGATGAAGCGATAAATACTAAGGGGGATTTTGCAATAAAAGCGCGACAATGTTTATCTAACTTCGGAATTGCGATATCGGTGACTCTATGACTGGGATATCCCATTATTTCCCGTAATTGTTCAACGGTAGTAATGATTTCGGAGAATTGGGTTTTCATGAGTATTTGAAAATTAAACTAAATTAAACTAAATATTTTTAGTCAAATTTGTTAAAAAGCACAATAGGAATAGATGATGAAATAAAACATGTTTTATCTACAGATTTTATTATATTTTTTTTTAAATCTAAATTCTAGGCGATCGCCACCACCTTCAATTCCCAAAACACTTATCAGTACTCAT
>CAKZYM010000361.1 GCA_937884685.1 uncultured Calothrix sp. | reverse complement strand
GACTTGGAAAAAATTAGTCAAGCGTCTTTAGATCATATTCATAAATTCTCACCAGACTATTTTGCTGATGGATTGATTCAAGCTGTTAAGTATGCTTTAGCACATTCTTAAGTGTTAAAGATTTTTCTAGTGAGTATACAAAATTATTTGTGTCATTGCGTTAGCGGAGCGTGTCCGATAGGACATACGACAGCGTTAGCGAAGAGTGTCCCGGAGGGAGATAGCAATCCCAAAGTCTTGCGATTGCGTCGTTTCACTCGCAATGACATACCTTGATTTTTTAATACCGATTTACTTACTTCTATGATATGGCTGCTAAAAATTAGTATTAAAAAATCTTACTTCAAATTCCATTCATTGAGATTCCACCAATTTCCCGAACCATGAAAACATTAATAGTTACTCCCTACGTTGGGTCTACCTATGGTGGAACATCAACAGTTGTAACTGAGATAGTCCAAGGACTTGCTTCTCTTGATATCGATGTTGACTTAATAACAACCAATGCCAATGATTTAGGTAACTTAGATGTTCCTCTTAATAATTGGGTTACTCAAAAAGATTACCGAGTAAAATATTTTCCTTGCTGGCATCGTAACGACTTTATTATCAGTCCTTCTCTAACAAATTGGCTATTCAAAAACATTATTAATTACAACATAGTACATACTCATACAATCTTTTCCCCTCTGATTTCCCTAGCTCATTGGGCATGTCAATATCATAAAATTCCCTATATAATCACTCCTCATGGAATGCTTGATCCTTGGGCATTATCCTATAAAGCCCGTAAAAAGCATTTCTACTACAATCTATTTGAAAAACCAGCACTCCGACAAGCTAGTGCAATCCAAGTCTTAGCATCTTCAGAAGCAGAACAGCTTAAATACCTTGGTTTCCAAAACTCTATTGTTATTCCCAACGGTATTCACCAGGAACAATTTGAAACCTTGCCAGATCCAGAGATTTTTTACCAAAAATTTCCTGCGACACGTAATAAAAGCCTTATTCTATTTCTTGGTCGTATTGACCCTAAAAAAGGTCTTGATTTACTCGCTCCTGCTTTTGCCAAAACCCACAATAAATTCCCTCAAACACATTTAATTGTTGCAGGCCCAGATAGTATCGGTTTTCTTCCTACAGTAGAAGACTACTTTAAACAAGCAGGATGCGTGGATGCAGTTACTTTCACAGGTATGCTTAAAGGTTCATTAAAACAGGCTGCTCTTACTGCTGCAAGTTTTTATGTATCTCCCTCTTACTCCGAAGGTTTCAGTATGTCCGTCTTGGAAGGTATGGCTTCTGGACTACCTTGTGTAATTACCACAGGCTGTAATTTTCCAGAAGCTGCTGCTGCTAAAGTGGCTTATGTAGTCGATATAGATGCTGATGCGGTTGCTGATGCTTTAATTAACTGCTTAAGTAACCCTCAACAATCAAAAGAAATTGGCGAGCGTGCTCGTGAGTTTATTTTTGAAAACTACACTTGGGAACAAGCGGCTAAAAAGCTTTCGCAAGTTTATGAAGATATTATTCTCAAACATAAAGCAAATCAATTATTTTTATCTTAATTAAGATTGATATTACATGTCACCTATAATTTTAATCGGTACACATCGGTCAGGAACAACCTGGTTGGGACAAGTACTATCGCGTCATTCCAGCTTGGCATACTGGGTAGAACCACGATATGTATGGTCATGGGGAAATAACTATAAACCCGATGATGTACTCACCAAAATCAATGCAAATCCTAGAATTATTAAGCATATTCGTCAAAGATTTCATAAATTCGTAAAAAATCAAGGAAAAGAACGTCTATTAGAAAAAAAACCTAGTAATTGTCTCCGTCTTTCTTTCATTCGTGCTGTTTACCCGGAAGCAAAAATTTTACATATTATCCGTGATGGACGTTCTGTATTTAATTCGGCACAGGAAATACTCAATACTGGCTACTATCGACAAGAAGTTCTGAGCCGGCGATTGCTGGAGATGTTTAAAGAAACTCCAACATGGGAAATACCTGCTCAGTTTCCACGCATTACAGAAACATTAAAATCTAAATTAACAGGTCGTCCTTTGAAATTTTGGGGACCTAGACCTCAAGATTGGCGTGAATGGGTAAAGCAAGATCCTCCTAATGTCATACTTGCGAAACAATGGGCTGCAACAATTAATCAAGCCATTAATGAGGGCGCTTTAATAGATTCCAATCATTATTACAGATTTTATTACGAAGAAATAATGGCTCGACCGCGAGAAATCATGAGTAATATTACTGAGTTCGCCGAACTTTCAAATGCAGACAATTTAATCAATTATGTTGAAAGTACTGTAGATCCCAGCAGACAAAATAAGTGGCGTAAACTTATAAATCAAGCGACTCTTGAAGAAATTAGACCCTACATGGAATCAACTCTTAATCAATTGGGTTACGAATGGTGAGCTATCCAAAAGCTTGATAATTGCCTAGAAGACTTTAAATAAAAGTTATACTCATTATGATAAAAATGATTATTCAGCCCTAAAATAAAGATGGTTTGAAGAATATCTTTTCTATGAAAATTAGACGTTACCGTTTTTTCTTATTAGCCGCACTTAGCATTATCCTGTTAATAAGTGGAATAATACCTGTAAAACTTGCAATAGCTTACTATCAATCCCCCTCTCCTCAAGCAATTCTAGTGTTAGGTGGTACTCCAAAAAGAGAAAAATTTACTGCTAATTTTGCCCAAAACCATCCATATTTAAAAATCTGGGTTTCTTCTCGACAATCTCAAAAGAGGATTTATGCTACTTTTAGAGCATCTGATATCAGGGATGCAAGAGTTATAATAGACTCTCGTGCAGTTGATACAGTAACTAACTTTACTTCTTTAGTGACTGACTTGCAAAAGCAAAAAATTCACCATATATACTTAATTACTTCTGACTATCATATGCCCAGAGCCGAAGCCATTGCCTTCTTTGTTTTGGGTAGTCAAGGTATTACTTTTACCTCAATTTCAGTTCCTTCAAATCAAGCCCCAGAATCAAGCCTCCGCATTATTCGTGATATTGGACGCTCTATTCTGTGGATAATTACTGGTCATACAGGTGCCAGTCTTAATAATAAATTTACTTCATCACAATAATATAATTCCGTTTATCACCATCATGAAATACTGGATACCAGCCTCAGTTGCTGCATTAGCAGCAACTGAACTAACCCTAAGAACCTTCGGATTCGGCACCCCAGTCTTATCCCAAACCGACACCGAAACAGGCTACCGCTTCCAACCTAACCAAAAAATAAACCGCTTCGGCAAAAACATAGAATACAACCAATACTCTCAACGCTCCGAACCCATCACTCCAGAAAAACCCCAAAGAAAAATCAGAATATTAATGACAGGGGACTCCGTTCTCAACGGCGGAAATCCCACAGACCAGAGTAATATAATTACAGAACTATTTGAAAACAAACTAACCAAATCAAATCATCCCGCAGAAGTCTTAAACGCTTCCGCAGGCTCCTGGGGAATCGGCAACCAACAGGGATACCTCCGCAAATTCGGCACCTTCAACAGCAACGCCGTAATCTTGCAAATAGGCACTCACGACTTACTCCAACCTACCAGCACTGGTGAAAAAATTGGAAAGTCTCCAAACGCTCCAACTCAAGCTCCACTCCTAGGACTCCAAGAAGCAGTCACCCGCTATGCATTACCAAAAGTAACCAAGATATTAAAACTAAACTCTCCTCCCGCTGAAATTCCCCAACTAAAACAAACCAACCAGCAATTTCAACAGAACATAGAGAGCCTAAAAGCCATCATAAATCAGATTCGCAAACAAAATATTCCCGTCTTTGTTCTCTTTACCCCTAACCGCGAAGACTTACTTCCTACCTTTCAAACTCCAGAATACAAAACCCAATTTATACAATTGCTCAATTCGTTACAAGTTCCTGTAATAGACACTCATACAGCCTGGGAAAAACTACCTACAACTACTGTAAAAACATACTTTAGAGACGGCGTTCACTTAAGCGTTACAGGGAATCAAGCAGCAGCCAATTTATTATATGAAAAACTTTGTGTGGAGAAAGAATTAGTAGTTTGTTCAGATGTCGAATCAACTACGGACAGAAATCGCCTCATACAAAAAGCCACAACTGCAAGCAATTCAAGCTATCATTAATAGTAAAATAATACTCAATTAGGATTGCTTTCCTCTTCTACTTAGGATTAAATAGTTAAAAAGGTATAAATATGAAAACTGACCGTGATAGAGAAGAACTAATTAAAAATATTACTGTAATGCTTTATCAAGCTTACGACAGCACTTTAGACGAGATTTATACTTTATTAAAAACAATTGATGAGCAAGAAGATAAAGAAGATTTAGAAGCAATTCAAGAAGCCAGGGAAGATATACGTATTAATGGTACTATTAGCTGGGAAGAAATAAAGAATGAAATAAAAAAGGATGTTGCGTGACTTACAGTGTAGACTTTTCAAAAGCTGCTAGGAAACAATTTAAAAAACTACCTTCAGATTTACAAGAGCGCATACAAACTAAGATTAATGAGTTAGCAATAGAGCCTCGTCCTACTGGAGTAAAAAAAATACAAGGTGAAGAGAATTCATATCGTATTCGAGTAGGAGATTACAGAGTAGTATACGATATTTTTGACAATATATTATTAGTAACTGTAATTAGGGTCAAACATCGCAGTCAAGTTTATCAAGATAACAGTTAACAAACAATAAAAATAAAGCCGAATTCAATAGAATGAACTAAAAATTCCTATAATAAATGAAAATTTTCCCTCATAAATGTAATACAAAAATATTCATTTGTATAATACTCTGCGGTATTCTCATAATCCACTTAATCACCATACTCATACATCGAACAATAGCCATATACAAATCCACAAAACCCCAAGCAATTCTCACCCTCGGTGGAGGTTCAATTCGAGAAAAATTCACCGCAACATTCGCTCAATCTCACCCCTCTCTAGATATTTGGGTTTCAACAGGAATTCCACCGAAACAAGCCAAAGAAATCTTCCTTAATGCTGGAATTAACTTAGGAAGAGTTAACTTAGATTACCGCGCAGTTGATACTGTAACTAACTTTACTTCCCTAGTCCAAGACTTCAAAAACCTCAATATTCATCACCTCTACCTAATCACCTCCGACTTTCATATGAGGAGAGCAAAAGGCATAGCTACAGTTGTCCTCGGAAGTCGAGGTATCGCATTTACACCCGTTCCCATACCTACAAACCAATCCAGAGAAACAAACCTTCATGTATTGCGTGATACCGGACGTGCTTTGATTTGGCTTTATACAGGTCATACAGGTGCGAGTCTTAATCCAGAACTTTAATAAAGGGAGTGGGTAGAAGAATATATTATTTAACAAATATCCTCCAAGGCTTAATCCTCTTTTATACTCTTTAAAAAACTATGCGTTTAGATAAATATACTATCGGAATTTATACACCGGGCGCACCCTACTGGAAACAATTATTATGGTATTTTCTAGGTTCTCCTTTAGTTGAGAGTTATCTGATTCCCGTTTCAATATTTAAAGTTTGGACTCTGCGATTATTTGGGGCAAAAATTGGTCGGGGAGTAAGAATAAAACCCAGAGTGAAAGTCAAATTCCCCTGGAAATTAAGTATCGGAGACTATGTTTGGATTGGGGAAGAAGCTTGGATTGATAACCTTGTAAATGTGACTATTGCAAATCATGTTTGTATATCCCAAAGAGTCTATCTTTGTACTGGAAATCATGACTGGAATCATCCTAATTTTAAACTGATGCCAGCCCCGATTAATATTCAAGAAAGCTGCTGGATTGCAGCTAATTCATCAATTGGTCCTGGTGTGACTGTTGGTAAAGGAGCAGTATTAACTCTAGGTGGAGTAGCAGGACGTTCCCTAGAGCCAATGACGGTTTATGCAGGAAACCCCGCTCAAGCAGTTAAAAAGAAGAATGAATTTTAATAAGGATGATTAGTGTTTAGAGATTTGATTCAACAATTTGCCTATCCACTTCTCAGAGATTGTAGCTATCATTTTATTTATAAGCGTAGGTTTGGGGATAAGCAAAGCCGACACCGAAGGTGTATCGTATTCGTTTTTACAAAATCAGGTTGCTCTCGCTCAAATTGTAATTTTATCGAGAGACATTTTTTCAGAACTTTTTTGTCTATATAATCTTTTCATCAGAGAAAATTGCTACAACATATGGGAGCATCCCACCCAGTTTTGCTAAGCTGCTACGCATTTAGTTTGTATAGGACGCTTCGTGCAAGATGCATGTCTTAAATAACACTCTGGGCTGAAGCAATGATAAAAAATAAATTTATATATTTGGGATGCTCCCTAAAATATTGAATTTAATTAACTCAGTCTAGATGTCATAACTTTCACCTTAACTTTCTTAAGTTCTCTTGTCTAAACGATATAAGTCATGTGAATATATACGGTAATAAAATAGAATAAAACGTTTACTCATATCTTGCACCATTGTCAATTAGCCTTCATAACCGTCTCGGAATCAATTCCGAGTCTAATAGCGAAAGTCTACTTAAGTAGACTAAAATTCCCTCCCAGTCCTATTCATAGGACTTTTGCTATTAGCTTGGGGTTTGCAACCCCAAGCAGTGTTGAGAATGGTGCAAGATATCAGTTTAAATATAAGTTATGGATAGACTATAGCTGTTTTAGTTTGATTCCAATTGATTAGGGAAATTTCAATCGTCGGCTTTCATCTATCCCATTTACTAAGCAAAAGGGAAGGGAGTCTTTCCCTGTATTCTACTCAAGCGAACGCTGCTATATTACGTCCAAAAATATTTCCCCTATTACCTGTTCCAATCTTGGAGGATATTTATTAGCAAACTAAATAGGGCATATTAACAAATATTTGACTCAAAAAGTAATGACGAAGATTTTAGTGATTCAATCGGAATTATCTAATAATAATATATTTATAAAATTACTGGAGTTGGAAGGCTTTAATATAATAGTCTCAGAAAATGCTGTTGTCGGTTTGTGCAAAGCACAATCAGAATTACCCGATTTAATTATCAGTGATATTATCATGCCGGAGCTTGATGGGTATAGCCTTCTAAAAGCACTACGCGAAAGTCCTATCACAGCGATTATACCCTTTATTTTTCTTACTAGTGAAACGAGTCAGTCTCAAATCCGCAAAGCAATGGAAATGGGAGCTGATGACTTTATTATTAACTCTTGTACCCAAGAAGAATTTTTGAAAGCAATTACAGTCCGTTTAGAAAGACAAGCTTTTCTCAAACAATGGTATGCAGAACGGACAGTGAAAGAGCTTGAATAAACAGTTTAACCTTGTGACTTTCTCTTGTTGATAATAGGCTGTTTGGTGGAATTCAACTGACTTTTACATAAGCTTAAAAGCTTATTAAAATTATCTTATTTGTGGACTGGAGGAGCATCCCAAATTTGCAAAAAGCCCACAGGCTAGAAGCCTGGGGCTAATATTACGAAGCCCACCTGCGTGGGCTAAGAAACCTCATAGCCTACGCAGGTGGTGAGACAAGGAAAGGGGTGTCGGTTTCCGTCCCCCAAACTAGCGAATCCGTTCACGTTAACGTAGCGTGTCCGGCACCCTAGACTAGAAGGGTGCCGCTATACAAATTAAGCCCACGCAGGTGGGCTTTGTAAATGTAGCCCCAGGCTTTTAGCCTGTGGGCTT
>CAKZYM010000360.1 GCA_937884685.1 uncultured Calothrix sp. | reverse complement strand
TGGAATTTATTCCAAGGTGGTGTTAAAAATTGTGAAAGATGCTCACTGCTCACTGTTCACTGCTCACTGCTCACTGTTCACTGTTCACTGTTCACTGATAACTGTTAACTGTTGCAACAGTTGCGCTTTTTCGGTTTCAAGCTGCTCGATTGTTTGCTGCAATGTTTGAATTACACTGTACATTTCGATAGGGTCGAAAATTTTTAGCAAGCTGGTTAGGGTAACAATTCCCAGTCCCTGTCCCCAATTCCAAGACACTACTAATCTCCGCACGTGTCGTTGCTGCATCTCTTGATGAGCAGTCCATAATGAATCTTCTGGACTCAGCAGAAATAACGGTGAACTCATAACGGTCTGGGCTTGGATTTCTGCTAAATTCATCTGTAGTGCTTGAAACTGGACAATATCTCGTTCGGTAATAATACCAACTGGATTCGCACTTATAGATTGCCAATCTTCTCCTTCATCGTCTAAGGTAATTACTACACAACTAACCTTTCGGTCTGCCATTAATTGAGCTATTTCTAATACCGAAGCAGTTGTAGGAGCGCTAATAACATTCTTTGTCATCACATCAGCGACTCTTCGCATTTTGAGAAAATTATCGGGACGCAATACTTTACGAATACTTTCGGGGGAAACTATACCAATAATTTGACTGTTGTCGTCAAGTATTGGTAAATGACGAATTCGGTAACGTCGAAATAGAAATAAAACCGCAAAAATATCGTTAAAGGCAGATTTGTCTAAAGTAATTACGGGTTGAATCATTACTTCAGAAACTTTTAGCTGCTCAAAATCAACATTTTTAGCACTCAGCCTAACAATATCTCGTTCGGTAACAATTCCTAATAGCTCGTTATCCGACTTTACTAAAACACAGCTACAACTGCTTGGAGAATTGGACTCTATATTAACCTGGTGTTGATTCATTAAGAGAATAATCTCAAACAGTGGTGTTTGAGGAGAAACAACTATCGGTTTGCGTTCAATAGCTGATTCGATTAATGGAGCATCTAAGTTCATGGTTCACCAGTACTAAGTTTTTGTTTTGCTCCAGCTTTTAAACAGCATGAGGGATGTTACATAAAAAACTTTACAATCCTTTACTTATATAGACATTAATCTCATAAAGGTTTATCATTAGGGATGTAACATAAAAAAAGTGTAAACCCTTGCATAGCAAGCTTATTAAGTATATAAGGTTGTATAGGTTAAGCATCTAATACTTAACTAATATTTGCCTTCTTCAACAGGTTATCAGCTTTTGATGCCCGATATTCTGGGAGTTTTTCCATAAAGACGGTCGAGGACTCGCTTAATAGAAATGCGTTTCCATTCACTACCGCGCTTAGTAGTGTAGCCATGGTGGTTTAACCAATCAGCTATCTGTTGCAAAGATTTACCAGACTTATGGTGACGACGAATTAATTCAATGATTTCTTGTTCTTTTTCGTTATTAATCAGTTCACCATTTACAGATTCTTGACCGAAAGCTGGCGAACCATAACCTGCATAGCCACCATTTTGAGCTTTAATCTGTCTGCCTCGTTCTAATCTTTCTCGAATTTGGTTTGATGGCATTTTTTCAGCAGTCATTGTTTTAGTAATAAAGAAGCGTTTGCTAATTTTTTTCTATTTTAGCTGTGACCCGACTGTTTGTTGTTAAACAATTTCGAGATTAGTTTCAACTACGAATTACAAAAAAATTATGACTACAGTAGCTAAAGTTCCAGAAGCCGAATTTGAGACACTTTTAAAATCAGAAAATCTCCTTGTGGTTGATTTTACAGCTACTTGGTGCGGTCCTTGTCGTGTTGTTGCACCTTTAATGGAACAGCTTAGTCAAGAGTTTTCGGAAAGTATTAAGGTGATAAAAATTGACGTAGATAAAGATAAACCACTTGCAAAGAAATACGAAGTTAAAACTATTCCAGCAGTGTTGTATTTCAAGAACGGCGAGTTAGTAAAAACTATCAAGGGTGTTTCACCATACGAAGAATTTGCCAATGCAGTAAAAGCTAATATTTGATATTTTTGAGCTTCAGTCCAAGCAGGTAATTTATCAAGTTATGAGTAGGGACAAATAATTTTGAAACAACTCATAACTTCTTTCTTGATTCGCAGTCTTTATAAAAAAATCTGATTTAGGAATATTTTTAATGCCAGAAAAACAAATGGTTAGATGTCCAAATTGTGGAAAATTAGCCATAAGGGAGCGTTTCAATAAGTTGTTACCAGGTTATCTGAATAGCTCTGAGAAAGCTGTAACTAAAACAGAATGTAAGTCTTGCGATTATTTGATGATTATGGGTAGCTATGACGGGAAAGTTTTAGAGGCTTATGCACCCGGCATTTCCTTTGAAATGACGCTTCAAGCATCAGCTATTTAACAGTGAGCAGTGAGCAGTTAACAGTTAACAGTTAACTAATAAATAATAACTATTAACTAGCAACTAACAAATAACCACTAACCACTAACCACTAACAACTAACAAATAACAAAGGAGAAAATTATCATGATGAAAGCAGAAGAAATAATGACCAAAGATGTTGTTACCGTTAGCGGTTCGGCAACTGTTGCAGAAGCTGTTAAGTTAATGAAAGAAAAGGGTTTACGGGCTTTGGTAGTAGAGCGCCGTAGCGATAATGACCCCTATGGAATGATAACAGAAACAGATGTAATTTATAAAGTAGCGGCTCACGGAAAAGACCCTAAAGAAATTCGGGTTTACGAAATAATGACTAAACCTTGTATTGTTGTAAATCCAGAGCTTGGGGTGGAATATGTAGCGCGATTATTTGCTAATACTCGTATTCGCAGAGCGCCGGTAATTAAAGGCAGTTTATTAGGTGTAATTTCTATTAGCGATATTCTGACAAAAAGTGATTTTGTTGAGAAGCCGAAAAGCAATTTTGAACTCTACTGTGAAGAGTTCCCCGATGCATTAGAAGCAAGAATGTATGATTAATCAGTTAACAGTTAACAGTGAACAACTAACAAATAACAACTAACAACTAACAACTAACAACTAACAACTAACAACTAACAACTAACAAGGGAGATATCTACTATGATGCAAGCTAAAGATATTATGACTAAAGAAGTCGTAACCGTTAGCGGTTCGGCAACTGTTGCGGAAGCTGTTAAGTTAATGAAAGAAAAGGGCTTGCGTGCTTTGATTGTTGAACGTCGCCATGATAATGACCCTTATGGAATGGTGACAGAAACAGATATTGTTTATAAGGTCGCGGCTCACGGGAAAGACCCTAAAGAAATGCGGGTTTACGAAATAATGACTAAACCTTGCATCGTAGTTAATCCAGAATTAGGGGTGGAATATGTAGCGCGATTATTTGCTAATACTCGCATCAGAAGAGCGCCTGTAATTGAAGGTAAATTACTAGGTGTTGTTTCTATTAGCGATATTATGACAAAAAGTGACTTTGTAGAAAAGCCTACAAGAATTTATATTGAAGATGAAATCGAAGCAGCAAGAATAGATGCACGAGCTATTTGCGAACGAGAAGGAGCTACATCCAAAAAATGTGCTGCTGCTTGGGATGTTGTAGAAGAATTACAGGCTTTAGCTGCTCATAAAAAGTCTGCAAAAGTTTAAATAATCAAGTTTTAATTACATAAGCCTAGCCCTAAATATTATCAAGCTAGGCACCAAGATTGATTTTGCCTCACAATTTTAAATAATTGAGACTTCCACTTGATGGTATGATTTGCTCTGCACACTTAAACTAAGTAACTGTAGAGACACATCGCTCGTGCAATAAGCACGCTAGAGTCGATAAAAATCTATGCCTACTACAACCTGGACTCGTCATCACGTTCTTTCCCTGGCTGATTTCACCGCTACTGAATACAATGCAGTGTTGCAGACTGCTGCTAGTTTTCAGGAAGTTTTAACGCGAAGGATGAAAAAAGTGCCTACCTTGCAGGGACAAGTGGTGGCGAATTTGTTTTTTGAACCATCAACTCGGACTCGCAGTAGTTTTGAACTAGCTGCTAAACGTTTGAGTGCAGATACGTTGAACTTCTCCGCAGCAAGTTCTTCGATGACGAAAGGAGAGACAATTCTCGATACAGCTAAAACTTATTTAGCGATGGGTACTGACATTATGGTGGTACGTCATCGAGAAGCGGGAGTACCAAACGCGATTGCAAGAGAAATGGAGCGTTTGGGTGTAAAAGTCAGCGTATTAAATGCTGGTGACGGACAGCACGAGCATCCTTCTCAGGGGCTACTAGATTTGTTTACAATTTGTAGCCTGCTTGATAGAGAGAAGCCCCGACTAGAACTTTTGCAAGGAAAAAAAATAGCCATCGTCGGAGATATTCTGCATTCTCGGGTTGCGAGGTCGAATATTTGGAGTCTGACTGCTGCTAAAGATGTAGAGCTACATTTAGCAGCACCACCGACGCTTTTACCGAAATTATTTGCAGATTACGGCAAAGATAGACCTGGTAAATTATTTGTACATTGGGAATTAGAACCAGCTTTGCAAAATGCCGATTTTGTAATGACATTAAGATTGCAAAAAGAACGAATGACAGCGCATTTATTACCTTCTTTGCGGGAATATCATCAGCTATTTGGAATTACGCGGGATAAGTTAAAGAACTGCAATGATAACGTGAAAGTATTGCATCCGGGACCGGTTAATAGGGGTGTTGAAATTAGTTCGGATTTGATGGATGACCCAGAATTTAGTTTGATACAAAATCAAGTGACGAGTGGGGTCGCGGTGAGGATGGCTTTGCTGTACTTGATTGGTAGTGGAAAGAGTTTGTGGTAATTGGTAATTGGTAATTAAGATTGTAGGTTGGGTTAGACGCATTAAAAAGTATAATTCTCAGGAAAAATTATAATTGCGTCGTAACCCAACATTAATTTATCTATTTTAAAAATATTTTTGTTTTACTTAACAATATTTCTATGCAATTTATTTTTAGTAACCAATAATTAACCAATAATATTTTCTCTAACCAGAATAAATAAGTGATACCACTGCATTTAAAAAACTGGAGTTAGTAGCACAAATAATCAGGGAATCATAAATCCAGACAATCACAGTATGTGTAGAATATGAAAAAGATTGCATTTCTGTCTGGATTAATAACTGGTTTGCTTACTTCCGGAATATTACCAGCTTCTTCTCAGGTAACATCTGATGGAACTACAAACACTTTTGTTAATTCTAATGTAAATAATCATCTAATTATTAACGGGATTGCTAAAGATAGTAATTTGTTTCACAGCTTCCGCGAATTTTCTATTCCCAATGGTGGTTCGGCAACTTTTGATTTAAGCAATACGAATAATATTAAAACTATATTTAGTCGGGTTACTGGTGGAAATATTTCTAATATTAATGGCTTGATTCAAACGTTAAATAATACGAATCCTGTAGATTTGTTTTTAATGAACCCTGCGGGAATTGTTTTTGGTGAAAATGCTCGGTTAAATCTTGGTGGCTCTTTTTATGGAACTACTGCCCAAAGTATACTTTTCCAAGATGGTTTTGAATTTAGTGCTAATGATATTTCTCAACAGCCATTATTAACAGTCAGCCTTCCTGTTGGTTTGCAAATGGGTACTAATCCAGGAGGAATTGAGGTAAAGGGAAACGGACACAAATTGCATGCAAAAGATATCGATATAGAGCATTTAATTAGTACAGAAAATCTCATATCTCAAGAGAAGCTTCCACTATATTTCAGACCTGGATTACAAGTACAACCAGAAAAATCTTTGTTTTTAGTTGGTGGAGATATTAATATTGACGGTGGTGTTTTGAATGCACAAATGGGCAGAGTTGAAATAAGCAGTGTTAGAGAAGGAAAAGTAAATTTTGATATTAACTCAAATAATAATAATCAAAATTTTGTATTGAATATTCCTCAAAATTCAAAGTTAGGAAATATTCAACTATTACAAAAATCTTTATTAGATGCGGGTGCTGGTTCAATTGCATTGAATGGTAGTTCTGTTAACATTAAAAATGGCTCGGTGTTGTTTTTACAAAATCGAGGATTGCAACCAGCAGGTGATATTGATATTAATGCAACTGAATCTTTAGAAATCAACGAAATATCTGCTGATGGTAAAATTCGCGGTAGTATCATCAATGAAACTTTGGCAGGAATTGGTGGAAATATTAATATAGTTACACCACGTTTAATGATTCAAAATGGAGGTGGTATTGGTAGTAAAACTTTTAGCCCCGCACCTGGTGGTAATATATTTTTGGATGTATCTGAATCTATTGAAGTAATCGGATATTCTCAAGTTAATCCATTAGTTTATAGTGCAATTGCATCAGTTTCCTTTGGAGATGGAAAAGCTGGAAATATGACAGCTTTGACTAAAAACTTTTCCGTACTTGATAGCGCAACGATTTCTGGTGCAAGTTTTGGAAATGGTAATGGTGGAAACCTAGATATCAATACTCAAACTTTGGAAGTTAAAGGTTCGGGTTTGGGTTTATTAGTAGATAGCGGTATTGCGACAACTACTTTTGGTAAAGGTAATGCTGGTAATATTAATATTAATACCAAAAATATGATTATGGATGGAGGTGCTTTTGTAACTACCGCTAGTCATAATTCAGGTAATGCTGGAAGTCTAACTGTAAATGCAAGTGAATCGATACAATTAGTTGGTAAAGATGCAGATGGAAGGTCTACTAGACTCCATTCAAATGTTAGACCAAATATTTCCTATCAACAAGTTATTGAATTACCGGATGTTCCGACTGGTGATGCTGGAAGTCTTAGCATCGATACCCCATTTCTTTTAGTTAGTGATGAAGCTTTTGTTAGTGTAGATAATCTAGGAAGCGGTGATGCTGGAATTCTCAAAGTAAATGCAGATTTTATCAAGTTAGATAATAATGGTAGACTTTCAGCAACTACTTTATTTGGGGAAGGTGGTGATATTTCCCTTAAGTCTAATCGTTTACAAATGCGCGGTGAAAGTATTATTAGTACCTCCGCAGGTGGTAAAGGTAATGGTGGTAACATCGCAATTAATATTGATACTTTAGTGGCTGTAGAAAATAGTGACATTACTGCAAATGCTGAAAATAGTTTTGGTGGAAAAGTAACTATAAATGCTGAAGGGATTTTTGGTACGCAGTTTCGAGAACAGCAAACTTTAGAAAGTGACATAACTGCAACTTCTGAATTAGGAGCGGAATTTAGCGGTGTTGTTGAACTAAATACTCCTGGAGTTGACCCAAGTTCAGGAATCACTGAATTACCCGAAAATCTCACAGACTCTAGCAATCAAATCGCTGCTGGATGTTCTAATCAATCCGAAAATAGTTTTGTTGCTACCGGAAAAGGTGGAATACCGCAAAATCCTAAAGAACGTTTCAATGTAAATCCTAGTTGGTCAGATATTCGCGATTTGTCAGCATATTTTCAGGGGAATAATAATTCTCAAGTTACAAATATTCCCAAGAAAACAGCCATTGTAGAAGCAACTGGTTTTATTCGTAATTCTTTGGGAGAAATTGAACTTGTTGCTTCCGGGAATCAACCTTTTACAAAAAAACCAGTTCTTGATTGCAGTGGTAATACGTAATCACACTTAATTATTAAGTATGTGTTAATAGTAATGAAAATTCGGGAACTATAAATCCAGAAGATAAAAATATTTTAAATATATGATGAAAGGGATTGTATTTCTATCTGGATTAATAAGTGGATTATTAACTTCAGCGA
>CAKZYM010000359.1 GCA_937884685.1 uncultured Calothrix sp. | reverse complement strand
ATTTTCAATCAAATTGATTTTTACCCCTCATAACTTATGTGGTCTAGTACTAGTATTTGACAACATTAATTTTGAGGGGTCGAGAGCGTTTATTAAAAAACCGCAGAGAGCGCTGAGGACGCAGAGGGAAGAGGGTTTAGAGGATTATTCGATTTTCAATCAAATTGATTTTTACCCCTCATAACTTATGTGGTCTAGTACTAGTAGTAGTCTGCCCTATAAGTTTTGATGAGTTCGTTTTCTTACCAGCGTAGGGAGACGTAGCAGTGCTACGTCTCTACAGATTACCGGTGTTGACTGAGGGAGAGAGAGAGGGAGAAATTCTTATAAGTAATTTTACTGATAGGTAAGTAAATTGTATCTAGAATAGCCTTGACCAATTACATGAGAATGATTATCATTCTTATATAGATAACAAACGTTTGTTTCCTCACACACTCAAACCTGGAGGCTATTCTTGAAGTCTATATTAATCAAGAAGGCAAAGATTTTGTCTGATAGTAATACTGATTACTCAGTGTTTCGTTTAGATAAACTATTGAAAAACTACCGAAAAGCAAAGACAAATGTTTTTACAATTGCTGTAGCAATGTCCATCGTGAATCCTAGCGTTTTACTTGTTGGACAAAGTAACCAAACTGCTTCAGCACAACCAGCAGAGTCAAACAAGAAAGTTTTTACAAGACAACCTTTACCACCTCTAGCAATTATCGAAAAATATCTTCCCCAACCAATTGAGCGAAATATCTCTCCACCATCTTTGGATAATGCCAAAATTGCTTATATTTGGCCCGCAAAAGGAGTTTTAACTTCAGGCTATGGTATGCGTTGGGGTCGAATGCACAGAGGTATTGATATTGCTAACAAAACTGGAACACCAATAGTTGCGGCAGCACATGGAGTTGTAACATTTGAAGGTAGACAAAGAGGTTATGGGAAGATAATCGATATTCGTCATATCGATGGTAGTTTAACTCGTTATGCCCATAATCACAGGCACTTTGTTAAACTTGGTCAAAAAGTTCAACAAGGTCAAATGATTGCTCATATGGGTAGCACTGGTTTCAGTACAGGTCCTCATCTGCATTTTGAAATTCACCCTCCAGGAAAAAGAGCTGTTAATCCCATGGCTTATTTACCATCGCGAGGATAAATCAAAGTTGTGTTGGATTGGGTGCATCCCCGTAAACTGTCCTGGGGTCAAAGGTTTTTTCGGTTTCGGTAAAAGTTAATTTTAGTGGTTGCTCAGAAGATACAACATCTTTTCCTAAAGGAATACTACGATAAAAACAAGAACGATAACCAACGTGACAACTTGCTCCTGAACCAGCAACTTCAACCCGCATCCAAATACAGTCTTGGTCATCATCAATCAATAATTGCTTGACTTTCTGTACCAATCCGCTTGATTGACCTTTATGCCATAGCTGCTGACGACTGCGACTATAATAATGAGCTTCACCAGTTTCAATTGTTTTAACTAATGCATCCTGATTCATATAGCCTTGCATCAGCACTTCCCCAGTATTTGCATCTGTGGTCACTACTGGTATCAAACCGTTGCAATCAAATTTGGGAGCAAGTTCTAGACCTTCTTCTACTTGTTCAACTGAAGTGCGATCGCTAAATTGTAAATTCATCTGTAGAGCAGTTGTGCAATAGTTATAATAATCATAATCATTATCATTCAAAAACAGTCAAATTAGAAATCTAAAATTTCGTTACTTTAATCCCCAAATCATCTGAAAACGATTATCATTCACATATAGTTTATACTTAGGGTTGATAAATTTCCATCTGTCTATGACTGTACCTTTGATTAACGTTGTAGCTGGTTGTGCAGGTTCGGGAAAGACTGCTTGGATTCATCAGCAAATCCAAGATACAACTGTCGAAGATAAAGATATTATTTATTTCAGTCCCGGTACTGGTAACGTTTCTATAGATAAAAACCGAATTGCAGCCGATTTCCCTCAAATACAAGTTTTTAGCGACAATCAAGAAGCTGATTTACTCAAGCAAATACCCGAAGCGAAAGTGGTTTATATTGAGTTGGGCTTTTACTTGGATTTAGGAAGTTTATCAGCATTATTAAATAATTTACCCTACCGTCCTGTAGCTGTATTACCACCCCATCTCAAAGATTCTGAATATCATGCTTGGGCTGATGAAATTATTCCAGGAGTTCCAGCAGAAACCAATTCATCTAAACATTTGTGGAGAGTCGCAACTAATACTCAAGTTATTGATGAATATTCTTTAGAAGAGTTTTGGTATGAATTAACTCACGGTGCTTATGGTCATGTGACACGTGCTAAGGCAATTTTTGACGTTAATGATGGTAGAAGTATTTACTGTGATTTTGTAACGGGTGTACCTCAAATAGGTTTTTTGGAATTAAATTTACCTCGTCATTTAGAAGGTAGACCACAACGTTTTAGCGGTATTGAAGTAGCGGGAGAAAATTTGGATGAAACTGCTCTCAAAGAAACTTTATCTGATTGTTTTTTATCAGATTCATTAGTTAAGCAGTACCAGCAACAAATTAAACAGATGTTATTAGAAGGAATGCAGGTATGAAAGTAGCAGTTATGTCATGTATTCACGGCAATATTGAAGCTTTGGATGCTGTTTTATTAGATATAGATAAATATAAAACTGAAAAAATATTTTGTTTGGGTGATTTAGTTGGGTACGGTCCTTATCCGAATCAAGTAGTAGAAAAAATTCGTTCTTTAAATATTCCTACTTGTGCTGGCTGTTGGGATGAAGATGTGGTTGAAGGTCTAAATGCTTGTGATTGTAGTTATCCTTCGATGTTAGCAGAAAAACGCGGTCTTATCGCTCATGAGTGGACTAATAAACAGATAACACCAGAAAATCGCGACTTTTTAGCTCAATTACCTCATATTATCCAAGAAGATAACTTGGCTTTTGTTCACGGTAGTCCCCACAGCAACCACGAATATTTATTACCAGAACTCGATGCATTTGTAGCATTGGAACGAGTGATTTCATCAGGTGCAGATGTGCTTTTTTGCGGTCATACTCACGCTCCTTATTACCGTAATTTAGATTCAGGTAAACTAAAAATTCGAGTGGAAAGCAAAAATTTATCTGAAGAAAAAAGCTTTACAGCTAACTTGAAAAAGATTATTAATGCAGGTTCCGTAGGAGAACCAAGACATGGAAGACCCAATGCAACTTATGTAATTTATGACACTGACAATCAAGAAGTGATATTACGAGAAGTTGCTTACGATTATCAAAAAACCTGTACAGCAATTGTAGAAAACGGATTACCACCCATCTTTGCATGGCGTTTAGCGCGGGGAATAGAGTTTGCAGAACGCGCAGATGACCCAAGTCATGTTTGTACTCGGTAACTACTCTCTTGCTGACTTTATGATTATTTAATTGAGGGAGGGGGTAGAGGAGTAAGAGACATAACTACTTAATTCCTAACTCCTTATACCAATTCTGTATGAGGCTGCGCTAAATCACCCTCAGCCTAGAAGGCTGGGGCTACTGAAACAAAGCCCATCTGCATGGGCTAAATTCGGCGTATCTTTATAAAGAAATGGTATTACTCTTTAAATCCAAAACAAAAGCATCCGTTGTTAAAATCCAAAATCTAAAATCTAAAATCCAAAATCCAAAATATGACTATTTCTCAAACTAAAACTTTAACAATTCCCGTCACTGATGCTAATACAGAAAATATTAAACCCTACGGATATTTATTAGGTGATGATGTCAGTAAACCGGG
>CAKZYM010000358.1 GCA_937884685.1 uncultured Calothrix sp. | reverse complement strand
AAGAAAATGGTAAAAAAGGAAGTCAGAAGTATAAAGAATGAAGGATGAAAACATATGCATATTTCATACTTGAGCCTTTATACTTCATCCTTAATTACCATTACCTTTTAATCAAAAGGTATGCGACACGAGTCGAGTTAATTAAATTTTTAGCGGATTAAGTCGAAGGAAATATCTGTCTTGGAAGGAATATTGGTGTTGCGGTCAATTTCTTCAAAGATAGCGTTGACAACCCAAGTGATTAGGTTAATTGTACCTTCGTAACCAATTGTAGAATATCTGTGTAGATTGTGACGGTCCATGATAGGATAACCAACTCTGATTAAAGGAGTCTTGGTATCGCGCTCTAGGTACTTACCGTAGGAGTTACCAATCATGAAGTCTACTGGCTCGGTGAACAGTAGAGAAGTAATATGCTTGCTATCAGGTAAAATTAGATAAAATAATATCTGAAGACAAAATATTGCTGTAAGGTTTGCTATATGGACGTTTGGGGATATGCTCGCGTAAGCACGGATGAGCAAGCAGATGATGAAGGAGCATTGGTTAAACAAATGCGTCGTTTGCGGGATGCGGGAGCGATGAAGCTATATTATGACGTTGAAAGTCGGACTAGCGATAAGAGAAAAGGGCTTTTACGGCTAATTGAAGATATTAATGCATTAGATAAGGGGAAGGTTTCAAAGTTATTATTTATTAGAATTGACCGTTTGACTTCATCGTCTATGACTTTTTATCGGTTGATGGATGCTTTGAAAAAAAAAGGTATTGAGCCTACTGCTATTGATGAACCTTTTGATATTTCTAGTATTGGTGGAGAATTAACTATTGATGTGCGATTGGCTGCGAGTAAATATGAGGTGAAAATGTTAGGAATGCGAGTCAAAAAAGAAAGGGATACTCGCAAAGCTCACAAAAAACCTCATTGGAATGCTCCTTTAGGTTATAAGGTTGATTCGGATAAATATAAAAGAGATGAAAATCCTTGTGTTTGTATTATTGAAGGTCGGATTGAATTATCGCGATCGCAATTAATGAGATTGGTATTTGATACTTTTTTTGCTGTGGGTTCGATATCTCAAACTGTGAAAAAACTGCACGAAATTTTGGGAATTCAAGCTGCGGTTGTTCCTAAATCTTCTCACGATAAAGTGAATATTTTGGGGGAAGAAGAGGAAATTATTTTGACTAATATCAATAAATCTCGTGGAACCGGACTAAATCTGCGTTATCCTCACACTGGTTTAAAATGGTCGGTTTCTGGTTTACGCTCTATTCTTGTGAATCCGATATACGCAGGTGGAACTCTGTATAACACTGTAGTTCGTTCTAAAGGACATCGTAAACCTTTTGATGAATGGGAAGTAGCATGGGGAACCCATGAGGATGAAATAATTATTACCCATGAAGAACACGAACGGATTAAAAGTATGATTCGGGGGAATCGTAATAATCGATGGGTTAGCGAACAAAAATATACTAATCCCTTCGCAAATTTAGTTAAATG
>CAKZYM010000357.1 GCA_937884685.1 uncultured Calothrix sp. | reverse complement strand
ACTCCTCCTTACAAATACTTAAGGGGGAGTTTTAATATTAGGTTATGAGTTAGGAGTTAGGAATTAGGAATTAGGAGTTAGGAGTTAGGAATTAGGAATTGATATTTAACCTTTAACCTATTACCTATTACCTCTTACCTATGACCTCTTACCTATTACCTATTACCTATTACCTCTTACCTTACTTCATTTCATATTCTAATTTAGGCATTAACCGCTGCATATTCTTTAATAACCTTGCTTGCCAAGTCTTACTGCTAGAACCAATAATCTTGATACCAACCGTCTTTTTTTTGCGTGCAGTAATAATAAATTTTGATAGCATATCAATCCCCGAACTATTGAGAAGGTCGAGGTTTTGTAAATCAATAGTGATTGAATTTTTGTTTCTTTCTAAGACTTTATCAAATAATTCAAAAACAACAGTATACTCTTGCAATCCCCTCATCCTGACTCTACCGGTAAAGTTAACAGCTTTACTATTATTGTTATAGATAATAGCAAAATGTTCGCCCTTGACTTCTAATGGTTCAACATTAGTATTCGTTCCGTTTTCGGTTTCAGATTCTTGGTTTAGCTGTTCGGTTTGTTGTAACATTAGACGCACTAAGGTAGTAACACTCATTACCACTGAACTTTGATCCACAGTTTGGAACTTCCAGCCTAGTTTGGCCGAATAGTCATTGATGATGCTTAAAAAACCTAATCCAGAACTAGTGTTATCCTCCAATTCATCTTCAGCATTTTTTTCTAACTGACGGATATAAAACTCATCTGGATCTGAATTATCTAATTCATTAATAAATTCTTTTAACCTTTCTGCATTTGATGGAATAATAGTATTTTCCAGGAAAAATCTGATTTCGTTAGACACTAATTCTATATGAAAAGTAATGGGATATTCAGTATGCTCGTTGCAGTACTTCATCCCGTTTTCCAATAACTCATTGGCAATGTAGCTAGCCGAACTTTTTATTTCAGCTAAATATTCTGCTTCATCGAATTCATTATCTTCATTATTTAATACAGTTGCTAGATACTCAGCAATGTAGTCAGCAGATAAACCATTATTGCGCCAACGTTCGCTGATTGGTACCGAAGAAGGAGAGAATCCTAAAGTTAAATTTTCCTTTTTATGCGTTGATTCAACGAAGTCTCCAAATACTTGCACCACCGCTATCTTTTCCTCTCTTATAAATTTTTACCGATAAGTTTGTTAGTTAAAAAAGCTACTTATTAAGCACTAGGAATCGTTTGTAATTCTTCTTCTATTTGTTCTGAATTCGACTGATTAAAAGGAGAACCACTAGCCTTCTGCTTCAATACCAACAGCGTGATATCATCAAATACTTCTTGTAAACCAATGTGCGAACGTACATCTTCAATTACAGCGTCTTTAATTTCAGCAGAATTTAAATGACGATTTTGCTTGATAACTTCGCAAAGTTTATCAATTCCATAGAGTTTTCCATGAATATCTTCAGCTTCGGTAATTCCGTCTGTGAAGAGTACTGCTACATCACCAGCATCTAACTTTATTTTCTGCTCACCAACAAAATCGGCAATTTCATCATCTAAACCGATAGGGAAACCAAGGTCTGTAGTATCTAATAGCTCAACTTCACCATTGCTACGTGCTAATATGACTTCTTCATGTTGTCCAGTTAAATTGAGTTCTCCATCACTATAGTCAATTAGAGATAGAGTCAAATTCTTAGCCGAATCCATCCGCTGAATATTTTTGTAAATAGTTCGGTTGAGAATATCCATAAACCTGACTGGATTAGTTTCTTCAACTTCTTGGAGAGTACGAACAGCTGTTTGCACCATCAACATCAGCATTCCACTTTCCAAACCATGTCCGGTTACGTCACCAATACCGATTTTTACATTTCCATCCAGATTGAGAACATCATAATAATCTCCACCGACTTCATCTGCTGGTTCCATATACCCAGCAATATCTAGACCCTCAACAGACTCTAATTCCGAAGACTTGGGTAAAATCATTCGCTGTAAGCGTTTAGTAATATCTAATTCAGACTTTAAACGAACATTATCAGCTTGTAAGCGTTCGTTAAGCTTAAGAATTTGTGAATTAGCCGTTTCAAGTTCTTGGTCGGATATTTGTAAACGCTTAAAGCTACGTGACAGAAGAATAAAAAAGTTTCCTAAAGCTAAAGTAATTCCGATAATTTGGATTAACTGTAAATATCCACTTTTTGTTTGAGCAACTTTTTCTTGTTCGATAGTTAGCTCATTCATTAAAGCTAGAAGTTTGAGGTTATTTTCTCTAGTGTAATTAACCGCAGGTTGCAAATCTTCTAAATTAATCGATTTATCTGCTTTTATAATTGGCTGAAGTTTTTCTTTATAAGGCTCCCATATCTCAGAAGCTTCTTGAAGAATTTCTCGACCTCTTTGTGTTTCGACTGCTTTCAAATATACACGATTGCCATCAGCACCCTCAACACTTTTTCCTCTTTCAAAACCCTCAAAAGCATCATCAAATAATTCGTAAGCTTGTCTTAATTCTTCTTGAGACTGTTTAAAATCATTAGATTCTTTCCATTTTTCTTTTACTCCTAGTAGCGACTTGGACATTTTTTGAGAAAGCATCCTCTGTCTTCCTGCCAAATTGATACTAACTGCATCTTTCTTAAGCAAAGCTGAAACAAACAAGGTAGGAATCAAGACCCCTACGTTAAGAGCTAAAAACAATCCGGCTGAAACTAAGAAAGGTTTATACTTTTTTTGGCTAAATATAGTTTGTAGAAAATTATTACTATTTGCGTCTTTCATCTTTTATTTAATCTTTTTAAGGAAAAGTTTTTCAATCATATATAGTTATATTTCCACAACTGTAAACAAAAATAATCATAAATATTTAAATTTACAAATGAAGTAATATTTCAATATACCCAAAACTTTTTAAGTTACTAGCTTTAATTTGTGTCTTTATGCTTAATAAACTTGTAATACTTTTATAGAAAAATTATTTTCAGCAGTGACTCATTGCAAATCTTCTCAATGTAAATCATTAGTCTATAATCTTTAATATTATTTTTTTAATATGATTAAACATTATAAATATTCCAAATTAGTATGCTGATTCAAGTTATTAATCTAAGATTATTTTAGAAATAGCTTTTGATAGTGAAACTTTACCAAGATATATTTCGATATAAAAAACTTAGTAAAAGCTCATACTATTTTCAATATTTACAATAAAAACTTATTGTATATCTATACTATATCTAAAGTTAACCCCGGCATTAACCGCTGTAAGTTCTTTAAGGATTTACCTTGCCAAGGAATACTATTAGAACCAAGAATTTTCATCTTAACTGACTTTTTCTTTCGCATTCCAATCACAAATTTAGATAGCATGCTAATTCCCGAACTATTAAGGAATTCTAAACCTTGTAAATTAAGAATCATACTAGCTGGTTCAGTTGAAGCTATCTCATTTAATAGCTTTAAAATAGGTGCATAATCTTGCATTCCAGTCAGTCTTAATGCGCCATCAAAATTAATCGCACCATTATTTTTATCGTACCAAACGTTATAGTTATCACCCTTAACTTGCATTTTTATAAAGCTCCTTGTATCCAACCTGTTTTTAGATGAAATATTAGTAAATAAATAGTCTAAACAGCTAATTCAACCATAGTTGTAACAGTTATAACTGGAGACTCTTTTTCGACAATATCAAATTTCCAGCCAAGCTTAGCAGAATAATCATTAATCATTGTCAAAAAACCTAAACCAGAACTAGAACCATTTTCCTCTTCAGCATTTTCTTCTAATTTACGAATGAAAAGCTCATCAGGGTCAGAATGTAGTAACTCATCAATAAATTTCTGAAAATTTTTTGCTTGTGAAGAAAGAATACTGTTATCAACAAATAGTCTAATTTTATTACTTTCTATCTGAGTATGTAATGTTATTGGATATAGCGTAGTTGTGTCAGCATATTTCATTGAATTTTCTAACAATTCATTTGCGATATAGCTCACCGCACTTTTCATTTCTGCCAACTTATCTATACTGTCAGGTTCATCAGTTTTAATTGGAAAAAATGTAGCTAAATAATTAGCAACATAATCTGCTGATAAACCATTATTACGCCAACGTTTCCTTATTGGAATTGATGATGGAGAAAAGCCTACGGTTAAATGTTCGTCTTGTTGTGGTCTTTCCACATAATCACCGAAAACTTGAGCTTTTTCCAGATTATCTTTATTGAATAAATTTTCTAGAAAATTTCCAAATATCTGAATCACGGCTATCTTATCCCCAGTGACCTGTTTGTACTAAAAAAATAAATGTATATTTTTATTCTCATGTGATTTTTCACACACAAATTAACTGGTTATCTACCATTATGGTTTTCATCCAGTAACTTCTCTTTGATTTCTAATACTTGAACAAAGTAACTTAAAATTACCTTTTGCATTAGTATCTGTTAACTATATTGCAACCATCTTATACTTTCTGCTTCAGTGCATACACTTAAAATACATATTTCGTATGACACGTAATTAAACTTGATAAAGTGAGTTAAATATATTGACCAATTATGTTTTTGCTGCGGTTATGTTAGTAAGTATTTTCTCTTACTTGGTAAGAGTGTAAGCTGGTTTCAAGAATCTTTATTTTTTTAGAAAGACGAAGAGTACTTTTAAGTAGGTAGACATAATTAAATATAAGATAAAATTTTACACTGTCTCCAACTTCCCTCTTCTTAATAAGGAGAGGGATTCAGGGTGAGGTTTTACATTTAATTTTACTTAGTTACTTATCGAAAGACGATAGTATTTGATTCTGATGCAAATAAAAAAACCCGGTTTTTCAAAAAATCGGGTTTCTTGTATTCGATGACATAAATTTTGACGGATGTTGGTAGTGCGACCATTTTAGTCGCTAACTGCCAGCATAACTTCATGGCTAACTGTCAGTATAACTTGGTCGCTAACTGCCAATAAATTTGGTTGCTAACTGTCAGTATAGGGAGCGAGACGCTCCCACTAGCTATATCGAAGGAACTAACAAGAATTCAAACGGTAATTAGCAATGGAAAATAAAATAATTGGTTCTAATTACTACCAGTAAAGATAACTTCAGGGAATTTACCTTGAGCTTCAGTCATTGGTCGTCTCTTACCTTCTTCTTGCCAATAATTAATAACTTCAGTAGCCTTATTGAGCAACTCAACTCGTTCCACTTCACCAATCCAGTGCTTTGACTCTAACTCATTTTTCAACTCTTCCCAAGCATCAGTCCGGGGCCAGAAAAAGTACTTTGTCAACGGGCTAAAACCCTTACCTACTACCTGGTCAACAGCCAAAGCCACATTATCATCCAACCACAGAATCTTCAAAATAAACTTGGACAATAGCTCTTGAGTTTGATTTTGCTCTTCCATATATCTCAGCAACCATTACATTAATAACAACAGTAATCGCCTATTTTAACTTATTACCTTACCACCTGAGCAATGAGGATGGGGAAAGGTAGGTGAAGAAGTGCAGGAAATTATAATTCATAATTTTAACTAGTCACTAGTCACTGGTCACTGATTACTGTTAACTGTTAATTGTTAACCGTTAACTGAAAACCGTGAATCAACAAAAGTCAATTCCAGCCATTGTTGTTTTTGATATTGATGGGGGAATACGTGATGTATCGGGTTCCTATCGACGAGCTTTAGCGGATACTGTAGAGCATTTTACAGCACAAGCATATCGTCCTACAGCTGATGATATCGACTGTCTGAAGTCCGAAGGTGTATGGAATAATGATTGGGAAGGTTCTCAAGAGCTAATTTATCGTTACTTTAAAACTCAAGGACAATCTCCGGAACAAATAAAACTTGATTACAACTCGATTGTTGACTTTTTTCAATCCCGTTACCGAGGTCATGACCCAAATAAATTGATGGGTTATATTTGTGACGAACCATTATTATTACACTCTAGCTACTTAAATCAACTTACTGAAGCTGGAATTCTCTGGGGATTTTTCAGTGGAGCGACTCGTGCTTCAGCTACCTATGTTTTACAAGAACGTCTTAGCTTAAAATCTCCAGTATTAATTGCTATGGAAGATGCTCCAGGAAAACCAGACCCCACCGGATTATTTTCCACAATTGAATTACTAAAAAATGGTGTTGATAATATTAATAGTTCCCTACCAATCATTTATGTAGGTGATACAGTCGCTGATATGTACACCGTAGAAAAAGCACGAAATATTGAATCAAATTGCACTTGGATTGGTGTAGGAGTATTACCACCTCACGTACAGGAAACAGAGGAAAAACGCGCTAATTATACAGATTCACTCAAAAAAGCTGGAGCAACAATAGTTTTAAGTAATGTGGAAGAATTAACTCCAGGAATAATTCAAGAGTTGATTTAAAAGTTAGGAGCTATGAATTAGGAGTTAGAAGTTAGGAGTTTTCTATTTCCTTTATCCTTGTCCCTTATTCCCAATCTTTTCTAATGTTAGAAAATAGAGAACTTGCTGCTCACGAGCAAGCAATGGAAATTTTGAATCATCTTGCGGCTTCATTGAATATAGTAACTATTAGCCGCGTTAAAGGAATTATTGGCGAGGAATTACTTAGACAAGCGCTTGATATGATTCAAAGTCGGCACTCTTTACTTAATTCTCGGATTTTAGCCAAAAAAAATAGTTTTTACTTTGAAGCAGGAGCAGATAAAATTTCATTATTAGTTGCGAATAAGCAGCTGTTAAAACAGTGGGAAGAAGTTGTAGTCAAAGAATTAAATCAGAAAATCAATAGCGATAAAAATCTACTTCGGGTCAC
>CAKZYM010000356.1 GCA_937884685.1 uncultured Calothrix sp. | reverse complement strand
ATTGACAAATGACTCTTGAGATAAGTTGATATCTCGAAAACTTGAAACTTCCGTGTAGTCAAATGTAAATTCTTGGTTGGTTTGCTTAAATTTAACGGTTCCTTCTCCAGTACTAGCTAGTTCTATTTTTTCTGCTTCTGCGTCAATAATTCCACCGTTGAATTGAATATCTCCTCCAATTAACGCTAGAGTTTTGCCAGAGTTTACCTCTAAATAATTAGTATTACCTGGATTAATAGAAGGTTGGAAAGTTGAATTTCCTGAAATCAGATTATGTCCGCTTCCGTTTACTTCAATTTTGCCGGGATTATTACCCATTTGTAATCCCAATGGTACGCTAACAGTTAATAAAGGTGCTTGTTCTGAATCTATAGCGCTATAGTTAAATCCATCTGCAAACAAAATACTTTGTGCTGTACTTCCAAAAAACGAACCACCAATATCTAACTTCGCATTTTCACCGAATATAATTCCCGCAGGATTAATTAAGAATAAATTTGCATTCCCCGAAGCTTTAATTAAACCATCAATATTAGAAATATTTCCACCGGTGACTCGATTAAGGATATTTACTACGTCAGAAGAATTATTAAAAATAGCAGAACCACCAGTGGGAATAGAAAATTCTTTGAAGCTGTGAAATAAATTATTCCCTTTTTGAATACCGTTGAGAATATTAAAATTATTATTGTTGCTTGTAGTAACAGTTGTATTAGTAGTGTTATCGGAAGTGATTTGAGAAGAAGCTGGTAGAATTCCCCAAGTTAGTAAACCAGTTACCAATCCAGATAGAAATATAATCTCTTTCATAAACAATCTCTTTACTTTCTGGATTTATGGTTCCCTATTTATTTATTTATGCTGCTAACAAACTCTTTAAAATAAGCGTATTATTACGTATTAATTCCACTACAATCAGTAACTTGTTTATTCTTCAAAGGAATATTTTCAACAGCAACAAGTTCAATTTCTCCTTCTGAATCGCGGACAAACCTATTTGCTTCTATAATTGCTGGTTTTTTACGAATACTTGTAACTTTAGAATTATTGCTAACCTTACGATATGTTGATAGATCGCGAATATCCGACCAATTTAAATTAGTATCAACTTGTTCGTTTGGGTTTTTTGCTATCCCACCCCTTCCAGTAGCTATAAAAGTACTATCAGCTTGACTTGAACATCCTGACGCAATTTGTTGCGATGAATCTGTAAGATTTTCTGGTAATTCACTGATTCCAGAATTCGGGTCAACTCCAGGAGTATTTAGTTCAACTACACCGTTGAATTCTGCTCCTAATTCAGAAGTTGCAGTTATATCACTTTCTATGGTTTGCTGTTCTCGAAACTGAGTACCAAAAATACCTTCTGCGTTAATAGTTACTTTACCGCCAAAACTGTTTTGTGCATTTGCGGTGATATCGCTATTTTCCAAAGCTACAAGAGTATTCGTATTTATATCAATATTCCCACCATTTCCTTTACCACCAGCAGACGTACTAATAATACTTTCACCACGCATTTGTAAGCTTTGGGACTGTAAAGAAATATCTCCACCTTCACCAATTACCGTAGTAGCCGAAAGTTGACCCAAATCATCTAACTTTATCAGGTCTGCATTGATATTGAGAATACCAGCATTTCCACTTCCGCCATTACCTACAGTCACAATTCCTCTGTCAGCGACTAAAAGAAAAGGTGTATTAATAGTGATATTTCCAGCATTTCCGCTAGGAACATCTGGTAAATTAAATGATTTCTGAAGATTAGGAAGGGGTCTGACAAATGAGTTAAGTCTGGCAGGTAATTCATTTACATTACCAACTACCTGTAACGACTTAGTAGCATTTATAGTTAGGTTTCCAGCATTTCCAACATTATGGCTGGCATTAGCTACATATGCACCTGCTTCCACAGTCATTGTCTCGGTATTAATATTAATATTGCCAGCATCACCTTTTCCTAAAGAAGATGTAGTATTACCGCTACTTGTCAATAAGTCCAAACCTACACCCTTCACTTCTAGTGTTTGGGTATCAATATTTATAGTTCCACCATCACCATTACCAACAGTTACCCCGGAAACCAAACCGTTATCAAGTATCGAAAAGTGTTTAGTAGAAGCAATTACATTACCAGCTTTTCCATCTCCGATAGTAATTGATGCGATGCTACTATATACTAGTGGGTTAATTTCTGAAAATCCACTAACTTCAATCAATTGTTCAACATCTAAGAAAATATGACCACCAGGTGCGGGTGTAAAGGTTTGACTACCGATAGCACCCCCACTTTGAACAATTAAACGTGGTGTAACAACATTAATATTCCCGCTCATTCCTCCCAAAGTTTGGTTAGAAATAGCACTGCGAATTCTGCCGTCGGGAGACATCCCATTGACTTCTAAAGATTCAGTTGCATTTATATTAATATCTCCAGCTGGCTGCAATTCTTGATTTTGCACTAATAATACGGAGCCATTTTTAAGGCTGACAGAACTACTATTAACTTCAATTGAACCAGCACCTGCATCTATCAAAGATTTTTGCGTTAGTTGAATATTTCCTAATTTGGAATCTTGAGGAATATTTAACTTAAAATCTTGATTATTTTGATTGAAATTAACTTTTCCTTCTCTAACACTGCTTAATTCAACTCTTCCTGTTTTTACATTCATAACAGCGCCATCAAGCATAATATCTCCACCAATTAAAGCTAATACTTTTCCCGGTTTTACTTCTAATAAGCTTGAGCTAACGAGATTAATATAGGCTCCAATATTAATATCTTGTGTTACCAAATTATGTCCGCTTCCATTTACCTGGATTTCTCCCGAATTTGTGCCCATTTGCAAACCAACGGGGACACTTATAGTTAATAACGGCTCATTTTGAGGATTAACAGCGCTAAATTCAAAACCATCTTCAAACAATACACTTTCCGCTGTACTTCCAAAAAACGAACCACCAATATCTAATTTGGCATTTTCACCAAATACAATTCCCGCAGGATTAATTAAAAATAAATTTGCATTCCCCGAAGCTTTAATTAATCCATCAATATTAGATATATTTCCACCAGTTACCCGATTGATGATATTAACTACATCGGTGGAATTATTGAAAGTAGCAGAACCACCTTTGAGGATAGAAAATTCTTTGAAGCTGTGAAATAAATTATTTCCTTTTTGAATCCCATTAAGGATATCGAAATTATTACCGTTTTGATTAATAGTTGTATTAGTAGTATTATCAGATGTTACTTGAGCCACTGCTGGCAAAAATATTCCTGAATACAGGAAACTACTAATTAATCCAGATAGAAATGCAATCCCTTTCATGTTTATT
>CAKZYM010000355.1 GCA_937884685.1 uncultured Calothrix sp. | reverse complement strand
GCTGCTGCTGGGTCAGCAGACACCGCAACAGTTATATGACATGTGGGTTTGCGAATTTGATAAGCACGACCCTGCGCTCTAGGCTGATAACGCTTGAATACCGGTCCTTGATCCGCAAATGCTGTAGAAACTATTAGAGAAGCTCTATCTATTCCCTCATTGTGTTCTGCATTCGCAGCAGCACTTCTGAGAACCTTTAACACTGGGTCACAGGCTCTATAAGGCATAAATTCTAAAATTATCAATGCTTCTCGATAGGAGCGTCCCCGAATTTGGTCAAGTACTCGGCGTACTTTAAAGGGTGACATCCGGATATATCGAGCAATTGCTTTTACTTCTTTAGTATCAGTAGCCATAATAATTTTCCCTTCATTACTAATTGCATTAACTAGCGATTAGCAACGTCGGTTATCTTCCTCCTTTTCTATCTCTAGAGTGACCTCTATAAGTACGAGTAGGAGCGAATTCTCCTAACTTGTGACCTACCATTTGGTCGCTGATAAAAACTGGAACGTGCTGTTTACCGTTATGAACCGCGATGGTATGACCAACCATCATCGGCAAAATAGTAGAAGCTCTAGACCAAGTTTTGATAACTTCTTTTTTATTGGTTTCGTTGAGCTTATCGATTTTTTTGAGTAGATGGTCCGCAATAAAAGGACCTTTTTTAAGAGAACGACCCATAAGACGATTTTGGATTTTTGATTTTAGATTTTGGATTGAGATTTTGAATCTCAGACTTTGAATTTTAGATTTTAGGTTTTGAATTTTAGATTTTTCTTGGTAGTGCAACCTTCTTGGTCGCTGGAGGGAAATTAATCACTAACCAATTTACTAACCACCTGGAATTTATCAACCATTAGGAATTTCTTAATAACCAGGGTTCAAGATACTACCACTACTTCCAACAAATCAAAAAGATTTTGTATTCTAATCTAAAATCCAAAATCCAAAATCCAAAATCCCTATGACTGACGACCACCGCGTCCGCGCTTACCGGACTTACGACGACGACGCACAATTAATTTACTGCTTGCTTTCTTGGGCTTACGAGTTTTCTTACCCAAAGTCGGCTTACCCCAAGGAGTTACAGGGCCGCTACGACCGATAGGAGCGCGTCCTTCACCACCACCGTGGGGGTGGTCGCAAGGGTTCATTACACTACCTCTAACCTTGGGACGGCGACCTCTCCAGCGACTTCTACCTGCTTTACCCAAGCTTTGGTTTCTGGCTTCTACGTTACCTACTTGTCCGATGGTGGCGTAGCATTCGCGCCGAATCATCCGGACTTCTCCTGAAGGTAATTTCAAGGTTACATAATTACCATCTTTTGCCATGACTTGAGCGTTAGCACCAGCCGAACGTACTATCTGACCGCCTTTTCCAGCAACCAGTTCGACGTTATGAACGCTAGTACCCAAGGGCATATTTGATAAAGGTAAAGCATTACCATTTTCAATCGGAGAATCAGGTCCAGCAATAATTGTGGTACCTACCTTCATTCCGTTAGGCTGCAAGATATATCTTTTTTCGCCATCTTCGTACTGTACGAGAGCGATTCTTGCATTACGGTTGGGGTCATATTCTATTGCTTGAACAGTTGCAGGAATACCCCGCTTATCTCTTTTAAAATCGATGATTCGATAAAGACGTTTGTGTCCACCACCCCGACGACGACTGGTAATTACACCACGATTATTTCTTCCTTTAGCTCTATGGATATGTTGAGTTAAGGATTTTTCCGGCTTTGACTTTGTAATATCAGCAAAATCGGAAGTAGTCGCTTGACGGTTACTGGGTGTATATGGACGAAATGAACGAGTACCCATAATTTTAAACTTTAAACTTATCTAGAAATCATTTCGCAGGAAGGAAAGAGGGGAGAGGGGGAAGAGGGGGGAGATGGGGAAGAAAGTATAAATAAATAATTAATTATTAACTCTTAACTCCTAACTCCTAACTCCTATCTCCTAACTCCTAACTCCTAACTCTTTTAAACATCTGGGAATAGAACCTGACGAATCTTTTCTTCATCCCCGGATGCTACGGTGACAGTCGCTCGCTTGTATTGAGGTTTGTATCCGATAAATCTACCGACACGCTTCTTTTTACGAGGCTTGATTGCGGTATTTACTTTTAAAACTTTGACATCAAATAAGCCTTCAATTGCGGCTTTAATTTGAGTTTTAGTTGCTTTTGGCAATACTTCAGAAGTGTATTTGTTGTATTCCATCTGGATTGTCGCCTTTTCTGTCAGAATCGGACGACGCACTAAGTCGGG
>CAKZYM010000354.1 GCA_937884685.1 uncultured Calothrix sp. | reverse complement strand
TCTCTTGAAAATTTGCTCTACTTGGGGAGACCCCAAGACCGCAATTTCCGCTATTCCCACTACCCAATACCCGATATCCAATATCTGACCGATAGTACATTCCTTCAAAGTTAATTTTTTCCATACCCGCGTATGCTAGTTGCAATGCTTGCTCGAAGTTTTCCCCAATTCCGGTTACGTTTAAAACTCTACCCCCATCTGTTATGAGTTCTTGATTTAACTGCGTCCCAGCATGAAATACGGTGACTCCTGTGGCTTCGGCTTCGGCGATACCTGTAATTACTTTACCTTTTTCGTAAGCTCCGGGATATCCCCCCGAAGCAGCAACTACGGTGGCTGCAGATTTTTGTTTCCACTCGATGGGAGGAATTTGCTCTAAACGCTGTTCGATACAGGCAAGCATTAATTCTTCTAAAGGGGTTTCTAATAATGGTAATATCACTTGGGTTTCTGGGTCGCCAAAACGACAGTTAAATTCTAGTACTTTGAATTCCCCTGTAGGAGTGACCATTAATCCAGCATAAAGTATGCCTCGATAATCGATTTTGTTGGCTCTTAAAGCATTTATAGTTTTATCTAAAACTTGTTTTTGTACTCGTTCCATTAAATTCACGGTAGCTATGGGTGTTGGGGTATAGGCTCCCATTCCACCTGTGTTTTCTCCCGTATCACCTTCACCGATGCGTTTGTGGTCTTGGGCTGGTAATAAAGGTCTAATGGTTAAACCATCTGTTAAAGCTAAAACAGATACTTCCTGTCCGGTCAAACATTCTTCGATAACTACAAATTCCCCTGCGCTACCAAATTGACCGTTAAAGATTGCTTCAACAGCTTCTACGGCTTGATTTAAGTCGGTTGCGACGGTAACACCTTTACCAGCAGCCAAACCGTCGGCTTTGATGACAATAGGAACCCCGTTTTCTTTGATATAGCTTTTTGCGGGTGCTGCTTTACTAAATACCGCACTATTCGCAGTGGGAATATTAGCTTCTTGCATGATGCTTTTTGCCCACGCTTTACTAGCTTCTATCTGCGCTCCTGCTTTGGAAGGCCCAAATACTTTTAAACCTTTTGATTGCAGATAATCGGTAATTCCTTTAGCTAAAGGTACTTCTGGCCCGATAACTACAAGATTTATCCCCTCTTTTAAAGCAAAATCACTGATACCTGCAAAATCATCTATTTGTAAAGCAAGATTTTCACAGCGACTCAAACTAGCTGTACCACCGTTTCCCGGTACGCAGATAACCCGCTTAACTTGGCTCGACTGCAGAAACTTCCAAGCCAGAGCGTGTTCTCTTCCTCCACTACCCACAACTAAAATTTTCACTTCTTATCCTCGTGCTTCCCTTGATGACCTAAATGATGCGTTTATTTTTGTCACCAATTTTAGCAGAACAACGGAATTTCCCATCAGTTAAGATTTTACCTTCTCTATCCGGGCTAATTTATAGTTCTTTGTTCTATTTTTGTTCAAAAAACATCAGAATTTATACTGTATTCTTGACTAAATAAACTTTATTCATTGGTAAAAATATGGATATTATTTTAACTATTTTTAGATAGAAATACGTAATTTTTGAAAATGCTTTTTTCTTGGTTAAAATGTATAAAAAAAATTTTATTTATTTGTGGCAACTACCTGTCTATACGGATTAACCTGTGAATATTGAGTAAAAAATATCTAGATATCAAGAGACATGACTAAAAATATTGTTACTGGTGCGGCAGGATTTATCGGTTCTCATATAGCAGAAACTTTGTTAAAAAAAGGAGAGGAAGTAATCGGTATAGATGAATTTAATGATTACTACGACCCTTTCTTTAAAAATAAAAATATTGCATGTTTAAAAGCCTATGACAATTTTGAATTAATTGAAGCGGACATCCAGTTTATAGACTGGAACTCTTTGTTAAAAGATGTTGACGTTGTTTATCACCAAGCTGCACAAGCTGGGGTTAGAGCTAGTTGGGGACAAGGTTTCCGTTTTTATACGGAGCGTAATATCAGCGCTACTCAAGTTTTGTTAGAAGCTGCAAAGGATGCTAAAAATTTAAAAAGGCTGGTTTATGCTTCTACATCAAGCGTTTACGGAGATGCAGAAACTTTACCTACGAGTGAATTAATTTGTCCCAAACCTGTTTCACCCTATGGAATCACTAAGTTAGCAGCAGAAAGATTATGCGGGTTATATCATAAAAACTTTGGAGTACCTTTTGTAGCGCTACGGTATTTTACAGTTTATGGGCCTCGTCAGCGTCCAGACATGGCTTTTCACAAGTTTTTCAAAGCTGTAATAGATGATGAAGCGATTCCGGTTTACGGTGATGGATTACAAACCAGAGACTTTACTTTTGTCAGCGATGCGGTTGCGGCTAATTTAGCTGCTGCTAGTGTTGATGGTGCTGTTGGTGAAATTTTTAATATTGGTGGTGGTAGCAGAGTTGTTCTAAAAGAAGTTTTGGAAACTATGGAAGAAATTGTTGGTAAACCCATCAAGAGAAACCATATTGAAAAAGCAATGGGAGATGCTCGTCATACTGCTGCGGATGTGAGTAAAGCTAAGAAAATTTTGGGTTATGAGCCACAAGTTAGTTTGAGGGAAGGATTAACTAAAGAATGGGAATGGGTGAAAGGAATTTATTAATTTTTTTACTATTAAATATCACCTTTAAATACTAATGTAGAGACGTAGCAGTGCTACGTCTTTTTATTTATATAGAGGTTTTCAGTGGAGTACAGGAAGAAACCTCACCCCTAACTCCTCTCCTTATCAAGCAGAGGGGAATAGAGTACATCTTTATCGGGAAGGATGATGTCAAGCTCTAGAGCTTTCACCCGTCAGTTTGTATTATCTCTACTGACCACTTGCTTCAATGTCTGCAATAATTCAT
>CAKZYM010000353.1 GCA_937884685.1 uncultured Calothrix sp. | reverse complement strand
TTGACAAGGCTCAAAAATTTGTTTGACATAAGCTTCATCGAAGCCGATACCGTTATCTTCTATGACTATTTCGCATTGGTTATTTGATGGTTTATTTTGACTTTTCTGAGTTTTATAAATTTTGATAAATAATTTGACTTCCGGTTTGCGATATTTAAAAGAGTTACTCAAAAGATTTTGAAATAGTTGATACATTTGACCGGAGTCAGCCGAAATAGTTGGTAATTCATGTATATCTAAAGATATGTCTGTAAAACCATCAGCTTGTAAATCTGAAATTACCAGCAGAATAACTTTATTTAAATCTACTTCTGTAAAAAGTTGTCCTTGAGTAGTAACGAGAGAAAAACTCAGTAAATCCTCAATCAAAGATTGCATCCGAATTCTAACTTGACCAATACGATTGAGATAGTCAATTCCTTGTTTATCTAAAACTTCGCTGTAATCTTCTTTAAGATATTCCGAAAGTATTTGTATTTTGTGTAACGGTGAGATTAAATCGTGAGAAACGACGCTGGCAAAATCTTCTAAATCACGATTGCTACGCTCTAATTCTATAACTAAACTTTTTAGTCTAGCTTCAGCTTGTTTATGTGGAGTTATGTCTTGAATCTGAGAAATAAAGTACAGTGGTTGTTGGTTTTTGTCCCTTACCAGCGAAACGCTAAGCAAAATCCAAACAATATGTCCGCTGGAGTGAAAATAACGCTTTTCCATTTGGTAAGTGCGAATTTCACCTGCAAGCATTTTACCTACATAACCCAAATCAGTTTCTAAATCATCGGGATGGGTAATTTCTTGAAAGGTTGTCCCTAGCAAATCTGTTTGAGAATAACCAACAATTTCACACAAAGCGCGATTGACCTTCAACCATTTTCCATCAGGGGCTACTAAAGCCATACCAATTGCTGCATCGTCAAAAGCTAAACGAAATAAATCTTGACCGCTATCGAGCAATTGTTCTTCAACTTGCTTTAACTGTGCGATATCATCATTATTTGTGGAAACAGGTTCGATATCTCCACCATTAAAATATTCCGACACAATGGCAATTAATTATATAGTCCTAACTATCTTGTTCAGATGCTGTATTCAATCTGGGCACAAGCAGCTTAGGTCAATATTACCAAAAGTTTTGAGTAGATAATTTAAGCGAATCGATTATTAAACATCCCTACTCCCTACTATTTCCGAATTGATTATTTTCTTGGAAAAATTTGCTTAATGGTCTTTTATTATACACCAGTATCCGCTAATATCTGTTATATCGGTGAAAGCCATTTTAAGAAGGAATTCTTAATCTTGAAATTTGGATTAGCCTTATGAATAAATTCGGGAATTTGCTGATTTATGACTTTAGGAAATGTATTATTGATTTCACTATTTTAGAATCCTAGATTATCCTCGTAACTAGAGCTAGTGAAATATACTTTTTTAATCCGAAATCTGAAACCACTTTAGTTGTTAATGTAAATCTCTACCCAGAGAACCAGATCATGCAGAAAATCTTAATTTTATTTAAAGATTTATACCAAATGCCAATTATAGTCCAAATAAATTATTGTTAAAAAACAACACATAATATAGAAGCATAAGTACATAATATCAGGAATATGTCAATATCTAATAGCAATAGATAAGCAGAGCAATTTAGCTAAAAATGTTTCTCTGATTGCTTGTGATTTATTTTACAATTAACTCATTAGTATTCCTATTAATAGACAGACGCAAGACTTAGTAATCGTTTATCGAACTTTATATGGGCAGAAAATAGATGGGACAAGGTTTGTTGCAGATAGGGTTAACCCTGGCTGTTGTATTAATTTTCACGCCAAATTTTGGTAAATATATAGCTAACGTATTCATGGGTAAAACAACATTACTCGATAAAGTAATGAACCCATTAGAGCGAATTATTTATAAATTAGCAGACGTAAATCCTCAAGAGAATATGACGGGCAGGGAATACGCCTATTCTTTGCTGTTAAGCAACTTATTCATCGGATTTTTAGTATATTTACTAATTACTTTTCAAAAGATTTTACCGTGGAATCCGAATAGTTTTGGTGCGCCTAGATGGGATTTAACACTACATACCACAATTTCATTTTTAACTAATACTGGGCAGCAGCATTATATAGGAGAACAAACCATTAGTCATTTTAGCAGTATGGCTGGTTTAACCTTTCTGATGTTTATTTCAGCAGCTACGGGTTTAGCAGTAGGTATTGTTTTTATTCGCGGTTTGACCGGTAAAACTTTAGGGAATTATTACGTAGATTTAATTCGGGGAATTACCCGTATATTGCTGCCAATTTCAATCATTGGAGCTATGGTATTCTTAGCCCAAGGAGTACCGCAAACCCTCTCAGCGCCTTTATTAGTAGAAACTTTAGAAGGTAGAACCCAATATATTGCTACCGGCCCTGTAGCATCTTTTGAAATCATTAAACTTTTGGGTACAAATGGTGGTGGTTTTTTTGGTGCAAATTCAGCCCACCCCTTTGAAAATCCCAATATTATTACTAATTTAATCGGAATCATCGCGATGATGTCTATTCCGGCAGCGATGATTTTTGTTTATGGTGCATTCTCTAATAATATTAAGCAGGCTTGGCGGCTGTTTTGGATGCTATTTATCTTCTTTCTAGCTTTAGTTTGGATAACCGCAGCTGGTGAATTCCAAGGAAATCCGATAGTAAATTCCAATTTAGGATTTGAGCAACTACCTAATTTAGAAGGTAAAGAAGTCAGATTTGGCTGGGCACAAACAGCGCTATGGTCAGTGATAACTACCGCAACCATGAATGGTGCAGTTAACGGAATGCACGACTCCTTAATGCCTTCGGGAGGTTTTTCCACATTACTAAGCATGTTTTTACAGGTAATTTGGGGTGGAATCGGAACAGGAATAGTGTATTTACTGATTTATCAATATTTAACAGCATTTTGGGCGGGATTAATGATAGGTAGCACTCCGGAATTTTTCGGACGTAAAATCACAAAAAACTCAATTGTTTTAGCGAGTGTGATAGTACTAATTCATCCCATAGCAGCATTAATTCCTAGTGGTATTGCTTTAGCTTATCCGATATCCTTATCCGGAATCAGTAACCCAGGCTTTCATGGTATTTCTCAAGTAGTTTACGAATATATTTCGGCTAGTTCCAACAACGGTTCTGGCTTTGAAGGACTAGCAGATAATACCTTGTGGTGGAACTTAAGTACTTCTGCGGCTATGTTGCTCGGACGCTACGTTAGTGTATTTGCAATCTTACTTTTAGCAGACACAATGGCAACTACAAAATCAGTACCAGCAATTCCTGCTACCCTAAAAACCGACACACTTTTATTTACTAGCTTGACAGCAATTGTAATTTTTCTTTTAAGCTTTCTAATTTTCTTCCCCATCTTAGTCAACGGTCCCTTAGCCGAAGGATTTAGATTAGCAGCAGGACAATAAGAATAGGTAATAGGTAATGGGTAATGGGTAATAGGTCAAAATTTACGAGTAAAAAATACAAAACCTCTTACCTCTTACCTCTTACCTCTTACCTCTTACCTTTTACCTCTTACCTCTTACTTCTTACCTCTTACCTCTTACCTCTTACCTCTTACCT
>CAKZYM010000352.1 GCA_937884685.1 uncultured Calothrix sp. | reverse complement strand
TATGAGTTAGGAGTAATGAGTTAGGAGTTAGGAGTTAGGAGTTATGAGTTAGGAGTTATGAATTTTTATTTCCCTCCCTCTCTCACTCTCTCCCTCCCTCACTCCTTCTTCCCGTCGTGTATATTGGTGTAATTTGTGCCATAACACGAAAAAAGGTATTAGACGGTGAGATTTATTTTATTAATTATTGTTGCAGCGATTGTCGGATTATTTGTCGCTACAGAAATTGGATTGCGCTTGCTGTTTGGTTTTGGCAATCCTTTAACTTATATTGGTGATGAAAAAATTGGTTATTTATTAACTCCTTCTCAACGTACTCGTCGTTTTGGCAATCGTATAGAAATTAATCAGTATTCAATGCGAGGTGACAATATTCAACCAACACCTTTACCCTCAAGCTTACGAATATTGCTTTTAGGAGACTCAATTGCTAATGGTGGTTGGTGGACTGACCAAGAAAATACGATTTCTAATTTGATGATGGGTTCTTTGAAATCAAACTTATCGAACTTATCTGATTTATCCAAAAATATTACGCAAATCGAAGTATTGAACGCTTCAGCTAATTCCTGGGGACCGAGAAACGAATTTGCTTATTTACAAAGATTTGGCAGTTTTGGTTCCAAAGCTATAATTTTGCTAATTAATACCGATGACTTATTCTCTACTACACCTACCTCACTTCAAGTCGGAAGCGACCGTAATTACCCCTCGAAAAAACCACCTTTAGCATTAGCAGAAGTATTAAACCGCTATATCCTCAAACAGAAACCGATACCGGGACTAAAGGAAATACAAAACGAAAGTGGAGATAGAGTTGGTGTAAACTTAGAAGCTATTAGAAAAATTCAGGAATTCACACAAAAAAGCAACGCTCAATTTTTACTCGCAATGACTCCATTACTCAGAGAAATCGGAGAACCAGGACCCCGCGATTACGAAATTAAAGAACGTCAACGATTAACAGAATTTACTAAAACTCAAGGAATTACCTATATAGATTTTCTACCTATATTTAATGCTTCTCAAGACCCAGAAAACTTATACCACGACCACATTCATTTCAACTTGCGAGGGAATCAATTAATAAGTAAAGTAATTGAAAAAAAACTACTAGAGTTATTACAGCAAGACGCAAAAAACAACCCTAAATTAAATTTAATTCAATCATAATAAAAATAACAAATGTAGAGAAGTTGCACTGCAAAGTCTCTACATTTGTACTGAAAAATCTATGTGTTTAATCTTTAACTAAAATTAGGCTTGTGTCGTATCAAATTCATGAACTCCTCGCGAGTTTTTGCATCTTCAGCAAATACTCCTCGCATAGCACTAGTAACAGTCCAAGAGCCGGGTTTTTGTACCCCACGCATTACCATACACATATGACTAGCTTCTAAAACCACAGCCACCCCTTGTGGTTTGAGCAGACCTTGTAATGCATCAGCAATTTGTACCGTGAGACGCTCCTGCACCTGCAAACGTCGTGCATACATTTCGCAGATTCGAGCAACCTTAGATAATCCAATTACCTTTCCATTCGGAATATAGGCTACATGAGCGCGACCAATAACTGGTAAAATATGGTGTTCGCAAGAACTGAAAATATCGATATCTCGAACCAACACCATTTCATTGGCATCTTCTGTAAATACAGCACCATTCAACAGTTCATCTAAAGACTCATGATATCCCTTGGTGAGGAACTGTAAAGCTTTGACAACTCTTTTCGGTGTATCTTTTAGTCCTTCACGATTTGGATCTTCTCCTAATCCAATCAGCAAAGTACGTACAGCCTCCATCATTTCTGCTTCGGTTACATTAGGGGACTGATTCTGCTTGGATAAAGACGATAACGTCCGTTCAGAAGAAGGGAGTTCAGGACGAATAGATAGAGTCATTATCTGAGTTCCATTACTTATCAATAGTTAGTATTTAGTTATCGAGTAGAAGGTTCTAGCTAGCATTACTTCCATCCCAACTGCTAAATTACTAACGTTTTCTTAATTCTTTTTAAGCATAACAAATTATTGTTAACAAAAAAAACTAATTTTCTTGATCTCGAAGTAACAGATTTTATAGATAAACGTATTTTTTTCAACAGTGAAATTTAGTATTTTTTTTTAATTGCGGTGTTAAATATAACTATTTCTATAAATAATTAAAATGCTTTGGTATCCAAGTTAAGTGATGAATATATAGTAAAAACCACCATAACTTTTGATAAATAAAGCTACAGTGGCTAATTACAATAGGTTAAATACATTATTTAGAGCTTGCTAAATAATAGATTAAGTATAGTATAAATATTTATTCTAAAAAGCAATCAATAACAAAGATGTTTAAATAACGATTTTGAGATAGATAAGCGACTAATTTTTTCAAGCCAGACCAGAAATATCTGTATATTCAATATCAGTAATTTTTTTATGAATCTTGTATTGCTTTACCGGATTTGTCATCACCGAAATTACCGTTTCAATTGGCGGACAATCAGCTTCTTTACACTGTAACTGACCGAGAGAAATAGAAATTGCTTCATCAACATTCAAATATTGATAAATCCATTTTTTAACTTGCTTTATTTGTTGAGAACTAACATTAGTTGTAACTCTA
>CAKZYM010000351.1 GCA_937884685.1 uncultured Calothrix sp. | reverse complement strand
AATTACGGTATTACAATGCAGAAATTCATAAAGCTGCATTTGCTTTACCCGAGTTTATTCGAGAAATGATTTCTTAAGTTGTTAGTTGCGCTTAATTTACAACAAAACGTTTCACGTTCATAATACTAAAGCGCAACTACCAACCTAAAAATTACAGCTTTTCATGAGCAGCTAAAATAATTTTTTCTGTTTCCTCCCAACCAATACAAGCATCAGTTACGGAAACTCCATGCTTCAAATCTTTCAAATTGCTAGGAATCTTTTGATTACCTTCGTTTAGATTAGACTCTAACATCATCCCTACAATAGATGTATTTCCATCTGCAATTTGTTGCACAACATCTTCTAAAACATTAGCTTGCAATTTATGGTTTTTATGAGAATTACCGTGACTGCTATCAATCACAATTCTTGGTAGTAAATCTGCTTTTTTCAACTCGTCTTCTGCTGATTTTACCGAAACGCGATCGCAATTAGGTTTCCCACCACCACCACGCAAAATTATATGACCGTAATCATTGCCTTTTGTTTGAACAATACTGACTTGTCCTTGCCGATTTAATCCCAGAAAATGATGGCTATTTTTGGCTGATTGTAGAGCATTTAAAGCAACTTTAATATTACCATCAGTACCATTTTTAAAACCTACTGGCATAGAAAGTCCGCTAGACATTTCGCGGTGAGTTTGTGACTCAGCAGTGCGTGCCCCAATAGCAGACCAGGAGATTAATTCGCTGATGTACTGAGGTATAATTGGGTCTAGAGCTTCGGTACCTGCGGGCAATCCTAACTCATTAATTTTTAATAGTAATTCCCGTGCAGTTAATATCCCTTTTTCAATACGGAAAGAATCATCCATATCGGGGTCATTAATTAAACCTTTCCATCCTACTGTAGTTCTAGGTTTTTCAAAATAAACCCTCATAATTAACAGTAGCTTATCTTCAACTCGCTCTTGAAGCTTTTTCAGTTTTTGAGAATATTCCAAAGCTAATTCTGCATTATGAATCGAACAAGGACCAATTACAATAAATTTTCTTTTATCTTGGAAGTCTAATATATCTCTTATCTCTTGTCTATATTTTAAAACATTTGCTTCTGCTGACGGTGTTAAAGGTAATTTTGATTTAACTTCTTGTGGTGTCAATAAAACGTGATAGTTCTCAATGTTAGTGTCAAATACTTTCTGTCGCGTGGATTGTCCTACTATCATATGTCTTTACTTTGAACACTGAATTTATGCATACATTGTACCGAAAAAATACCAACTTAAAAAAATAAAATGTATAAAATATAATCAAATATTTGAACTATTTATAGTATTTTTGATGATTCAAAACCACACTCAGCGATGGCAACTTAAATAATATAATTACCATCTGCATCTTTGTCATATTAATAATTACAGCACTTACAGCCCTAAACTTAATTTGCTGTAAACTATACTATTGCTTAACAACCAAAACTTATACTAAAAAATAGCCTTAGACATTTAACTCAATAAATCTTTGTGAGATAATAAAGTTTCTTGAAAAAAAGTGAACAATTGTCAGTGAACAGTCAACAGTGAGCAGTCAACAGTCAACAGTGAATAAAAAATATAACTCTTAACTCCTAACTCCTAACTCCTAACTCCTAACTCCTAACTCCTAACTCATACTCCCTATTCCTCAAATGCTTGAAACCTCAGAACAACAAAAAAATTCCCAAGATTATTCATGGAAATTCTGGTTTACTTTGCCGATTTATCCATTCGGTAAGCGGCGGACAATCCGCAAGGAAGTAGTTAAAGATACTATTTGGACTTTTGACCAACTTCAAGGAATTTTCTACGTTGTTGTTCCGATTCGCATGACGGTAGTGAAGCTGAAAGAGGGGGGTTTGCTCGTTTATGCACCAATTGCACCGACCCCAGAATGCGTTCGTCTTGTTGAGGAATTAGTAGCAGAACACGGAAGAATTAAGTATATAATTTTGCCCACTATTTCCGGTTTAGAACATAAAGTATTTGTTGGTCCTTTTGCGAGACGTTTTCCCGATTCGCTAATATTCGTCGCACCAAAACAGTGGAGTTTTCCTGTCAATCTTCCTCTAAGCTGGTTGGGTATACCCGCAAAACGCACTCAAGTACTTCCAGAAGACAGCAGCAAAACACCTTTCGCAAATGAATTTGATTACAACATTCTCGGTCCTATCGAATTAGGAGCAGGAAAATTTGCAGAAGTAGCGTTATTTCATAAATCCTCAAAAACACTTTTAGTCACCGACTCAATCGTTTCCGTCCCCGAACAACCCCCTGCAATTATTCAGTTGGATACATACCCCTTACTTTTCCATGCTAGAGATAAAGCAACTGACATCGTTGCAGACACACCAGAAAACCGTCATAAAGGATGGAAACGCATCGCATTATTTGCTTTGTATTTTCGTCCCAGCGTCTTAGATGTGCCCAAATGGGGTGAAGTCTTTCACGATGCTGCTGAAGCACCAAAACGCAGTAGAAAAAATTATTTTGGATTATATCCTTTCAAATGGAAAGATAATTGGCAGCGTTGTTTTGAAGCATTGCGGGGTGATGGTAGATTATTTGTAGCGCCAATTTTACAGACTTTAATTCTAAATCGCGCACCCAAAGAAACTATTACATGGGCCGAACAAATTACAAATTGGGACTTTAAACAGATTATTCCCTGTCATTTCGACGCACCAATAGAAGCAACACCAAATCAATTTAGACAAGCATTTTCATTTTTAGAAAAACATAGCGGTAACACTTTACCTCAAGAAGATTTTCAGGTTTTAGAAGAGATTGATACTACTTTGAATAAATTGGGAATTCCTTCAGCTAAGGAAAAAGTTTAATTAAGAGAAAGTTTAGTTTTGTCTAAGTGCATTCACTAAAATTCCCAAAATTTGCTCAATATCTCGAATATAATACTCACTCAAATCAATGTAAACATTATCATTTACTAACTTTAAAAATTGCCAAATAGTTCCAACAGATATTACACCGTAAATTGTTTTAATTGTATTCCCCTGTATTTCATTAAATAGCTGTGCTGCAATCATTTCTGCAATACACTGACCTAACCCAGACTTGAGATTTTCATTCTTTGTTTCAACCAAAGTAATTGCAGGTGCGCGGATAAAAAGCTGTTCTTGAGAAAGACTAATCAGGAAACCACAAAAGCCATTTAATCCTCTTGCATTATCCACATTAAAATCGACTCCTGAAAATAAACTAATTTTGTTATCAAGTTTACGCCTAACGTCCAGTAATATTGGACTAATTATCATTTCAGAACGGGCTTTTTCCGTATTAATTGCAACTGCTAAATCTACATTTTCTTTAAGAATAGTTGAAAGTAAGTCGCTAAATTTTTCTTTAGGAAAACCAGCAAATATTCTGAACTCTTCATGAACTATTAACCCAAAATATTGGATAACTTGAGCTAATTTAAAATCGCTATAAGCCATTTTGTAAATTTATTTAATTAAATATTTAATTAAATATTGATTGATGTTTAATTATAAGTTAGCAGTTAACTTATTTAAGAAACTAATATTTAATTGGATTCTCTCGACCAATACCCAATTCTTTCAGCTTATTTTTCACATCTTCCCACTCACTACCGCAATAATAATACTTCTTATCCAAAATATTGGCGATGTAATAACCTT
>CAKZYM010000350.1 GCA_937884685.1 uncultured Calothrix sp. | reverse complement strand
GTTCAATGTTATCTAAATGCTATCAAATGGTTAATTGATAATCGGATTAAATACAATTGGTTAATTTACCTTTCTGGTCAAGATTATCCAATTAAGTCAATATCAAAGTATGAACTTTTCTTGTCTGAAACAAATTATGATGGTTTTCTCGAATACTTTGATGTTTTTTCATCAGAAAGTCATTGGAGTATCCAAGAAGGTAAAAGTCGTTATTTATTTAAATATCAAACTATTGATTTCCTCAGAAAAATTCCAAATTGGGTAAAGCAGTTAATTTTACCAATAGACATCTCCGGAAATTAAGTTTTAGTCCAGTAATCACAGGGGTTTCAACCTAATTATCGGAGAGGTCTAATAAAAATCATTAATTACTTACAGCCTTTATTCAGAATCAATTTGGCATACGAAATGTTAGGTGTAAGAAGAAAATCATTATTTAATCAAGATTTTGTTTGTTATGGCGGTTCTTTCTTTACAACTTTATCTAAAAAATGCGTAGAGTATGTGTATGTGTATAGTTTTTGTGAAAATCATCCAGAAGTTATCGAGTATTACAAAAAAGTATGCGTATCAGATGAATCTTTTTTACAAACAATCTTAGTTAATAGTAGACAATTCAATTTATGTAATGATAACAAGCTCTATTTTGATTTTTCTCAAACTCGCAATGGAAGGCCAAAAATTTTAACCAGCAATGATTATGATGCAATAGTAGAAAGTCAAGCTCACTTTGCGAGAAAGTTTGACATCTATAAAGATAGTAAAATTTTGGATATTTTAGACAAAGAAATAACTCAATTGACAGCTAATTGCTAATTTTTGGACCTTTCATTTTTACACTCAGATAACTAACTCAGGAGAATAATTATGCTTAAAATACTCAAAGTTAGCGTCATAGTTCCTGCTTATAATGTCAGTAAATATATCAAAGCAGCTCTAGTTTCTTTAGAAAAGCAAACATTTACAGACTTTGAAGCATTAATAGTTGATGACGGTTCAACTGATGAGACTGCGGCTATAGCGCAAAAATATTGTCAGAGAGATTCTAGATTCAAATTATTGCAGAAATCAAATGGAGGTTTATCATCGGCACGCAATTACGGTATTCGTCATGCAAAAGGTGAATATATTGCTTTACTCGATGCTGATGATGTCTATCACAAAGATAAATTATCAAACCACGCATTTAGATTACATCATGAACCTGACGTTGGGTTAGTTTACAGTGCTTCCAGAGCAATTCGCGATGATGGGAAACCGACATTTATTAGATTAAGTGGTAAACCAGTACATCCAAATCCCGAGATAGCTTTGCTGTGTAAAAACTTTATTGGACATGGTTCTAATCCTATATTTCGTCGTTGTTTGATAGATAAAGTAGGCGAATTTGATGAAAGCTTACTTAGTTGGGAAGATGTGGATTTGTGGTTGCGAATCGCTGCAACAGGAAAATGGCGTTTTTACCTAGAAAAGCAGATTTTAGCCTATTATCGCGTTCGTCCCTCCGGATTATCTTTTAATTTTGTGCAAATGCGGAATTGCGGGGAAATGGTGATTGAAAGTGCTTGTAAACGTTCACCAGAATTAATTAAGCCGATGCTACCCACTGTTTATGCATATATGTACCGTTATTTATCTAGGTTGTGTTTACAGAGTGGTGATATGAAAACAGCACAGGATTTTATTGACCAAGCTTTGATTTGCGACAAGTCAATTTTTTCTAAAGATGTGCGTTCTTTGCTTACTTTAATGTCGGTACGTATGGCACCATTAGCAAAATTAGCTGTCAGACGTTCTCTTGGGTAAATCAAATTTAGTCGAAGGTAAGTACAGATAGTGAAAGCAACTACAATTTTAAAAAATGGTTTGTGGATTACCTATGCCACATTTATCATGCGTATCTTTGCTTTCGGAAGCAGTCTGGTATTAGCAAGATTACTAGAACCATCTGACTTCGGAATCATTGGTATTGCTTATGTTTTCTGGTCATTTTTTACGCTGTTTACTCAAAAAGTAGCAAGTAATTTCATTATTTATAAAGGACTAGAAAATCAAAAATATGTTAATACTGCTTACAGTATAAGTTTAGTATTTGGGGCATTAATTGGACTATTAGTAATCGCAACAGCCCCTCTTGTTAGTATTTTTTTTAACGAACCAGTTCTCACCTGGATATTAATTGCTTTTGTATTTCATCTAAATATGGCTTGTCTTAGTTTCCTTCACACTGGGGTGATGACGAGACAGATGAAGTATCGAGCGATGGCAAATATTAACTTAGTTAGCTCCATCATGCGATTGCTCGGTACGATTGGAGCAGCTTTTCTAGGGTTGAGTTATTGGTCATTTGTGATTGGTGATGCGACTTATTGGATATTCAATTATGCTCTCAACAGGCATTATTCAGGATATAAGTTTCGTTTTCAAATCGATCCAGAAGTTAAATCTGAAGTTATTTCCTTTTACTTAGGCTCCGTTGGTTCTGGTTTTGGCTCTTATATAAATTATAATCTTGATAGTTTTACCGTAGGAAAAATACTGGGCAATACAAACCTTGGTTTCTACAATTTAGCTTATCAAATAACAACAGCCATATCAAGAATTTTAGATTCTGCAATCAATCAATTGGGTATGCCTATTTTTGCTCAATTATCTGACGACAAAGAGCAAAAAAATGCGCTTCTAAAAGTTGTAGAGCAAACAGCTATTTTAACTGTGCCGATATACTCCTTAATTTTTTTGATGATGGATTCACAAGTCGTCACATTTATTTTTGGAGCAAAGTGGATACCTATCTGTAAAGTTATTCCTGGGCTACTATTTTTTTCATACTTTAGCGTCATCAATGCACCACTTTATTCGATGATGATTGCCAAAGGTCGTCCGGATATTAACGCCAAAGTTAATCTTCAAATAGCTCCGATTGCAGTTCTTGGCTTTGTTTTTGCTGCTTATCAGGGTGGAATAGTTGGAGTTAGTTTGTCTGCAGCAATAGTTTTAGGATTTGGTTGGAATATTTACTGGTGGTGGACTGCTTGTCGGCAACTTAATTGGCCATTAAAACAATTTATTATTGCTAACTTCTTTCCACTTTTACTAATGCTTCCGGGAATTATAATTGCATTCAATTTACCTTTATTAGCAAGACCATTTAAATTCCTCATAATCTATGTAATCAGTATGAGATTTTTTGCATCAAGATATTTTTTCTTATATCAGAAAAAAATAAATCAATTATCAAATCGTCTGATTACTGTAAAACCTAAACGCTAGCTTAGATCAATTAATTATCACCTACAGACACAAAAGTTGAATATCTGACTAATTTATTACTTGAACAACTCATGAAAAAAATCATATTATTGATTCCCTATTTCGGTAATTGGCCACAATGGTTTCCTTTTTATTTAGAATCATGTCGTTGGAATACAACAATTGATTGGTTATTTTTCACAGATTGTCAAATTCCAGAAAATACTCCTAATAATGTTAGATTTATTAGTATGAGCTTTCCGGAATATATACAACTAGTTTCCGAACGTTTGGGGATTAATTTTCAGCCTAAATCATCTTATAAAATATGTGATTTGAGACCGGCTTTTGGAATAATTCATCAGGAATATTTGAAAGGTTACGATTATTTTGGTTTCGGTGATATCGATGTAATTTATGGCAATTTACGAGCTTTTTACACTGATGATGTTCTCGTCCATAATACATTATCTAGTCACTCTGATAGAGTTTCTGGGCATCTTTTCTTGATGAAAAATAACGAAGGATTGATTAATGCATTTCGCCAAATCCCGAATTGGCAACAACTTATGAGTAAACAAGAGTATATATGCCTTGATGAAGGTCACTTCACTAAACTTTTCTTAGGTTATAGAAAATTGCCAGTTTCTTTACGTAAACTATGGGGAATTTTCGACCCATATAAGCGAAATAATTTATTTCAAGAACGCTTCAGTACTTTTTTCTCAGCACATGCTCCTTGGATGGATGGTAGTTTTGACTATCCGACTAAATGCTTATGGAATCAGGGTAAATTAACTGCTGAATCAGGTGAAGAATTGATGTACTTACACTTTATGAATTGGAAATCAAGTAAATATTTACGAAAGCAATATGGAAAGAAAGCTGCTTGGGAATCTTTGTCTGAGCTAATTCATCCTGACATTGTAGATTTAAGTCGAGGATTCTGTATTAGTAAATCAGGATTCACGCCTTTTAACACCGCAAATAGTATCGTCTAAAAATATTAAATATCCAATATCTTTTAGTACATAAAATACCCATAGTAGAATGACACAATCTTCACCAGATATTTCAATATTTCTACGTTGCCTTTACGGTGGTGGCGCTGAAAGAATATTACTAAATTTAGCTCGTTGTTTTGCACAAAAAGGGCTAAAAGTTGATATGGTACTTGCGAAGGCAGAAGGTTCTTTGCTAAAGCAATTGCCACCAGACATTCGTCTTATAGATTTAGAAGCTAAATCAAAACTTAGCATTCTGCCAAAATTGGGTAAATACTTGCGACAAGAGAAGCCCTATAGTATGTTGGCGGCTTTACACTATCCTTGTGAAATAGCCCTTTTGGCAAAGCGTATTGCTGGGGTTTCAACAAGAGTAGTAGTCTCCGAACGCAACCATCTTTCTTTGGAAGCCAAACGTATTCCACAACTTTCAGTCCGTTTAACACCCCTAGCAGCAAGACTTTTATACCCTTGGGCAGATGGGATTGTGGCGATTTCTCAAGGAGTCGCTGACGATTTAGCCAATGTAACTCAAATATCAAGAGAACGTATTGACTTAATTTACAATCCAATTTTGACTCCTGAAGTATTGACTAAAGCAAAACAAACAGTTAATCATCCATGGTTTCAGCCAGGAGAACCTCCAGTCATCATTGCAGTAGGAAGGTTGTATCCACAGAAAGATTATCCGACTTTGCTACGAGCCTTTGCTCAAGTACGTCAAGTACGTCGTAGTAGATTGGTAATTTTAGGGGAAGGACCAGAAAAAGATAATATCAATAACTTGATTTGCGAATTAGGCTTACAAAAAGATGTTGCCATGCTGGGTTTTGTTGATAACCCTCATGCTTATATGGCAAAAGCCACAGTTTTCGTTTTATCCTCTGCTTGGGAAGGTTTTGGCAATGTCGTTGCAGAGGCTCTAGCCGTTGGAACTCCAGTAGTATCGGCAAATTGTGATAGCGGTCCTGCGGAGATTTTAGCTAATGGTAAATATGGTGACTTAACCCCAGTTGGTGAACCCAAGGCTATGGCTGAGGCTATTTTAAAGGTGCTTTTAGGTAATACCAAACAAGTAGATTCCGATTGGCTGGATCAATTCACCTTAGAATATGGTGCGAAAAAGTACCTAGAGGTATTGGGTGTAAAAGTCAAAAGTCAAAATTCAAAGGTTAATAAACATAATCTAACTGTTAATTGTTAACTGTTCCCTATATATAACTATTCTTAGTAATGGTAGCATTTAATCTTACTAGTAAAAATGACAAACAATCTTCTTCAAAACTCGCAGATAAATCATTTGCCGAAAGAATAATCTATTGGACGATTGTACTCACACCACTTTGGTGGTTATTGGGGATACAAACTATTATCTATCCCCTTATAAGCGCATTTTTGCTAGTAATTGGTTTTAGGTTAGATAAGTTAATTAAAGACTCCTTACCAATTTGTAATTGGGCATGGGTAGGAATGATTTTAGCTGCACTTTGGACCAATATAATAGGTTTAGAATCAATTGGTTTTCAACCTTTAAAAACAGCAGCAACATTCTTTACTTTATTCAAAGGCTACTTCATGATATTCGCCTGCATGACTTTACCCTTTTGGCATCGAATTAGGGTGCAACACATTACACGTGCCATATCATGGATGGCGGTTAGTTACTTAATTACTTTGGGGATTCAATTATTAATACTCTTTGCAATCGGTTATCAAGAACCATTATTGCCACCTTTAGCTCGATTAATTCCTGGTGAAAAAGTTAGTTTGATGGTGAAATTTGCGACTATTAGAGCATTTTTTGGAATTCCTTTACCACGAGCAGTTTTATATACGCCTGACCCTCCTATTTTAGGAGTTTGCGGTCTTTTATGTTTCTTTATCTGTTTGGGTGAAACCAATCAAAAACTAAGAAAATTTGCAATGTTAGGGAGTTTAGTTAGCTTAATTATTTCTCACAGTCGTCTTGGTTGGGTGTGTTTTCCCTTAGTTTGGTTGATTATATATTGTTTTCGTAGCGGATTAGCTCGACAAGCTTATTTATGGGTGGTATCTTTAACTTCTTTATTTGCTGCTGTTTTAAGTTTGAGTATACAAGATTTAATTGCTTTACCTATAGCAACTTTTAATAGCGGTCGTCCTGAATCATCAAAAGACCGAGAATTTATTGTGAATGCAACTATTGATGCATGGAAAGAATCACCTTGGATTGGCTGGGGATTTATGGAGAAAACTGCAAGTTGGGGAAATGGAGAATTTGTGTTACCGTTAGGGACATTTTCTTCCTATGCCAAAGTACTTTACATACACGGTGTTTTTGGTTTTATTTTCTTCATTTTTGCTCTCATTTCAACTTTGTGTAGTTTTTGGCAACCAGCAATAAAAGGAAATATTATTTGTCAGCGTGCATTTAGTTCCTTAGTTGCTTTATATTTGTTACTTCATGCTACTAATTTAACTTGGATGGCAATTTATTTCTGGTTCTTTTTTATTTGGTTAGGAGCTATTCTATCTGAACTAAAACAGCAAAATATAAATATTACTAAATGGGAACAACTATCCCAATAAAAACTTACAAAATAATTTTTATCTATCTTCAGTCATCATTATTCAAATAATTATCAATAATTAGGTATTCAAGTTATGAATAAAATAGCAGCAATCGCCATTAGACATTGGAAACCCGTAATACTTTGGAACATATTAGTTTTAGGTATAACTATAACTGCTAGCAGAGCCATGCGCTCTCCTCAAATGTGGATTGCAACAACTAAATTAACCACACCCGGAACAAATAGTAATTTAAACGCTAACTTAGGTATTCTAGGTTCTTTGAACAATGATAGTTCGAGTATTTCTCGTAAGAACAGTCTATTGGAAATACAGGGAAAAATCCTTACCAGCGAAACTTTAATGGAAAAAGTACTTAACATCGACCCAGAAAAAGACGATTTTGAAAAAGTATCTACTTTCCAATCAATGTTCGATGTTTCTATCGATGAAGATTCACCAATAATAAATATTGATGTTACTAGTTCTACTTCAGAACTAGCAAAAACAAGAGCAAATAATCTGATTAATTTATTTCAAGAAAGATTAAACGAACTTCGTCAACAAAATCGTTTATCAAAAAGGAGATTCAGTGCTCAAGAATTAAAAGATGCTCAACAGAAATTGATATTAGCACAACAGGCTTTAACTGAATTTAAACAGTCTAGCCAATTAGTTGATGCTCAAGCACAAACAAGAGCAATTGTTACTACGATTGATGGTTTAACCAAAGCTCAATTAGACGCATTATCTCAAGTTGAATACAATAAAAATCGTGTTGCAACTTTATCAACTCGCTTGCAAATGCTGCCAGAGAAAGCGATTCGTTCTTTAAGTTTGGGCGAAAATAGAGACTACCAATTTCTTAAGAGTAAGCTATCAGAATTAAAAGCCGAGATAACTCGTCAACGCGTTAAATATACAGATAATCATCCTGTTGTGCAAGAACTTTTACAGCAACAGCAAGCATTATTAAATCAAATACAAACTCAAATTAATCAAACTGCTAATGGTGCTTCAATTGATACCACAGTCAGCGGTCAAGGACGCGCCCGTTTAATTGAACAATTAATCCTAGCAGAAACTGAAGCCTCTGCTCAAAAACGTCGCTCTCAACAAATACAAAATCAAATAGACAAACTCAAAACTAATTTAAATTCTATTCCTGCTCAACAAAAAAGATTAGCAGAACTCCAGCGTAATGTTGATGTTGCTGAAGGTGTTTATAAAGGTTTAGTTGCTCAAGTACAGCAAACTAATATTGATGTTTTTGATGTTTATCCTAACGTTGAAGTATTTGAATCACCAAGGGCTAATAAACTGCCGAACTCTCCCAAAATGTCGTTAATGATTTTAAATGCGACCCTAGCAGGAATAATTGGTAGTATTGCCTTAATCTTACTCCTAGAAAGACGCAACCCATTGTTAAGTCCTCAAGACTTACAAGATATTAAATTCCCGATAGTTGTCTCTATTCCTAAATTTAAAGATACAAAAATAAGATGGGAATTAGACGATGATAAACAAGAGAAATTTCAAAGACTTGCTTCAGCAGTTAGCTTACAACCTTTGGAGAACCGTCGCTTATTAATTACTAGCGCTATGGAAGGTGAAGGTAAAACCACCGTGACTTTAGGTTTAGCAAAAGCATTAGTAGATTTAGGTTTTCGGGTACTAGTAGTTGATGGAGATTTTTTCAAAGCAGAGCTTACTCAAAATTTGGGTTATAATCAACATTTCAATAGCACAAAAGCACTTATTTCCATAGAGCCAAATCTAGATTTCTTGCCAACATCGCCACAAAAGGGCAATATCGTTAAGATGGTCTCAAAAGGACACTTTCAACAAGCCTTAGCTGATGCCGAATCTCATGCTGAATATGATTATGTTTTAATTGATAGTGCCCCTGTTACTGCTACAACTGCTACAGCATTGATGAGCGCTCAGATTTCCAATGTATTATTTGTTGTCAAACCGGGTATGAGCTATAGTAACTCCGTTCGTGACAGCTTAGAGCAGTTAATGGAACATCAGGCTCAAATATTGGGTTTAATTGTCAACGGTGTGGAAACTGTTGCTAAACCTTACCGACAATCTTCGTCGCAAAGCCTCTAAATTTTTGGTTAGCTCATTAAATAATTTCTAGTTTTTATTATTCAAAAACTATTTCCAAATTGACCCAACAAGGCAGAAAAAAGGCAATATACGAGAAGTCAAAGCATACTCAGGAGAACCCAACAGATAAAGTGCAGGCAGCTTAAACCTCTTCCGAGAATTTAGTTTCTTAGAAGAGGGCTAATATCATGTCCAGTTAATCACTTGTCATTACGTTAGCGTTCACGCTCAGCGTGAACGCTAACGTTCCACTCGCAATGACATATTATGGTTGATTTACCGGACATCATATAAGAGAGCGCACAATATCCGCTTAAGTCGAAGAACTTCCTTGCAACGTTAACGATAAAATGCCATCGCTACGGGCAATCTCTACACACTTTTCGTCTTCACCCCCAAAGAACAGCAAGAACCTCCACGTCATTAATATGTGCCAAAACTTCATCAAGAAGGTAAGCCAGGGGTGATCGCCTTTTACGGCTCACGCCGATGAAAGAGTGAAGTCCGTAAAATCTATCTGAAAAAATGAAAACTCCACAAGAAATAGCCAGTGAACTAAAACAATTTTATGGTTCAGCTACTCTCTACAAACACTGGCTCGGCTTGAAATATACAGAGGGTATGCAATACCTAGCTCAAGAAGCTAATTGTTATTGGTTATTAGATGCTATCGCTTCACATCAAACACAGCAATTTTTATCAAATCCGAAGTTAAGAGAATTTCAAATTTGGCATTTACAAGTTCAAGATAATTCCGGTGTTTTGATATGTGAGTGGGATAGGCATCAAGAAGTATTACGACAAGAAATTGAATATACAGATTTCCCATTAAACCATATCAAGCTTTATCTGGTTGAAAAAGTTTTAATGCTTCCAAACGAGTACTAAATCGCTTCAAGTA
>CAKZYM010000349.1 GCA_937884685.1 uncultured Calothrix sp. | reverse complement strand
TGTTGATGGAGCTACAGCTAACGATTTTTTCGAGTACGTCTTTGTTTATGACTAATTATTGTAAGGACGCGGAATTTATTTTAATTTTATCTAGTTTCGCGTCTTTAAAATAAAATTAACAAAAAATACAGAATGAAATATTTATTTATCCTCAACGCACCAATATAAAATTCCTATTAGTTTTTCTAAAGGATAAGTAGGTATCAAATTTATATTGACTTCTACTCTATTCTCTTTAAGTCTTATAAATTGCCATTCTCTTCCATTTGTTACCGTTCCGTATACATATTTATCTAAAGTATTATTGTATATTTGTGCTGCCACGAGTTCTGCAATACATTGACCCAAACCTGACTTGATATTGCTTTCTTTAACTTCGACTATAAATAATATCGGCTTTTCTATATATAAACTTTGTTGAGTTTGAGAAAATATAAAATCGCAGACTCCAGTTAAATTTTTATCAACATCAATATCAAATCTTTGTCCTGAAAAAAAAGTTACGTTGTTATTAAATTTATTTTTAACTTCAAGCAGTATGGGAGCAATGATAAATTCAGATTCTGCTTTTTCTGTAGCTAAAGACAAAGCAAAGTTATAGGAATTATTTAAATATTCTTCGATGTACTTGCTTGGCTGAAGATTTTTTACCTCGGAATTATTAGAAATAAATTCAACCTGCTGCAATTTTAAATCAAATTCTTTAATAACTCTTTCTATTGTAAATTTTGAATAACACATAATGCACAAAATATTTTAAATTTCGTGGGAATGTATGTTTTGCAGACCTCTGTCGCACCACTATTTTAATGAAATTAATAAAAAAGGAACTAATAGATGTTTTAGCTGCTCAAAGCTGAAAACCTTATATTGTATAACTTTCAATCTTTATCGAGCCAAACAATCAACAATAATATATAAAATTTCCAAAATCCATTCTAGAGAATCAATGCGGATAGGGATTAATATTAAATACTACTCCCTATTCCCTAGGGTGTGTTTTCAAACTCGCCGTCACCCTATAAGGGTGCGGCTACAAAAACGAAGCCCACCAATGGTGGGCTAATAAATTCAGCCTACGCAGGTAGGCTTTGTATCTATAGCCCCAGGCTTCTAGCCTGCGGGCTAATTGAGTTTGAAAACACGCCCTAGTACCCACTACCTACTACCTATTCCCAATCCCCAATCCCCAATTTATTTCAAATAAGGACGAGCTAACATAAAACTCGAAATTGATTTAGCATCTACAGGTTCTCCTTCTAAAATCGCTTTTTCTAATTCTTCGGGAGTGAAAAATAAAACTTCTATATCTTCATCTTCATCTAAGTTTGGCGGTTCTGCTAATTTTTCTAGGTCTTCAGCCAGATATGCGTAAATAATCTCGTCAGAATATCCTGGTGCTAAAGCAAATTTTCCTAAATTCTGCCATTTCCCAGCACTGTAACCCGTTTCTTCTTGTATTTCTCGCTGTATTGTTTCAAAGGGAGTTTCGTTTGTCTCTATTGTACCCGCTGGAAATTCTAACAGTCTTCCACTAACTGCAAAACGATATTGACGCAAAAGTATTAATTTTCCTTCTGGTGTTACGGGTACCGCTAAAGCTCCACCAGGATGACGAATGCATTCCCAATCCCCTTCGGACTTGTTTGGTAAACGGAAGCGGTTTACTTCAAAATTAAATTTTCTTCCTTCGTAAAACAAACGCTGCTTTAATAGCTGCGGTAATTCTCTACCTAATGCCATGGTAATCGTTTAATTCTACTTGAATTTATTATTAGTTACCTGTTAATAAACATACACCCGAACAGTCTACCTCTTTGACTAGTTCTTTAATCGCACGCTTGCTAATTGGTTCTACCCAGTCTGGAACAATTTCCGCTAAAGGTACCAGTACAAAAGCTCTTTGCAGCATTCTTGGATGAGGAACTTGTAAAGTCGGACTATCTAATATTAAGTCATCGTATAATAACAAATCTAAATCTAAAGTCCGCGCTCCCCAACGTTCTTTCCGCTCTCGTCCAAATTGATTCTCTGTTTCTAATAAAATTTTGAGCAGTTCAAAAGGTTCTATATCTACACTTAAGCTAACGCAGCCATTTAAATAATCAGGTTGTGGTGGCCCAACAGCTTTGGTTCTATACCAGCTAGATTTCTTTTTATATGTAATACCCGGTACTTTATGTAGAGTTTTTACAGCTGCTTCTAAAATTGTCAGTGAATCCCCTATATTACTACCTAGGGCGATAACGCTATCATGCAACTTAATATCTCTCCCAAATACAGATTATTGCCAAAACCTATGGTAAATTAATTGATATTACTTATTAAAATGTATTACTTGATACACTAAATTTGAAGGAAATGTAAAGAAAAGCTTTCGTACAGGATGAACTTATTTAAATATTTATAGGATATTATACTAACACGATTATGGGGCTACAATTTGGAACGCTTTTCGTGGTGGTCAGCTTGCAATTAGTCGAAGGGAGGAACTAACGTGGCGAAGTTTACCTCTTGGTTCAGACAAAGAGCAAATAGCTTGAGTAATGGACTCAAGAATAAGTCGGTTTTAAAATCCGATGAGCTTGGTAAGGACTTGGAAAAAATTACGCAGGAAACGCTTCCAAATGAGTTAGTGGGAGCGATGAAAGAGGGTGATGATTCGCAAGATTCACAGTTTATTGCTAAAAAATTATCGCCTCCTCCTCACTGGGTCGAGATACAGCGCGATTCGGAGTCTACCGAGGATGAAAAATCACCACCGAATACTTTAAAGGGAAAAGCGAAATTACTTTTAGGTAATACCAAGCAAGTCTTTGGTAAAGCGAAAAAAGTTTCCAACAAGGTGCTTGATAAACTTCCCGGTAAGGGTAAGCCCCTTTACCGTCGCTACTGGTTTTTGACTACTTTGGGTGTCAGCGGTAGCGTAATGGCAGTTAGTTATGGTGTGTGGTCTATAGACAAAACTTTACCTTCTCGCGACCAGTTAACAGCTGCTTCCAGAGAAAATACTCTGACGATTAAAGCTGGTAACGGTGCGATTTTGTATCAGCAGGGAGAAGCCACCAGGGAAAAACTGAAGATAAATCAAATTCCCGATAATTTACAAAAAGCTTTTATTGCTTCTGAAGACAGAAGATTTAGAAAACACAGTGGAATTGACGCTAAAGGTATTTTGCGGGCCGCTACTAGTAATTTGCGATCGCAAGATGTGGTGCAGGGTGGAAGTACCATCACGCAACAGTTAGCGCGGATTCTGTTTTTGAATAGAAATAAAACGGTAAATCGCAAACTGCAAGAAGTTCGTTTGGCTCAGAAGTTAGAAGAAGAGTTAAGTAAGGATGAGATTTTAGAGCGATATTTAAATCTAGTATATTTAGGCTCTGGGGCTTATGGTGTAGCTGATGCAGCTTGGGTTTATTTTTCTAAGCCAGTTGGTGATTTGACTTTGAGCGAAATGGCAACAATTGCCGGTTTAGCACCCGCTCCTAATGTGTTCTCACCTGCGGAAAATCCAGACACTGCCAAACAGCGGCGCAATCTAGTGTTGCAACGGATGTTAGAAGATGGGTTTATTACAGCTGCACAGAAACAAAAAGCTGTTTCCGAACCTTTAAAGGTTAAAACTAGTTTGCCGAAAAGACTTAATATACAAGCACCGTATTTTATTTCTTATATTCAAAAAGAACTGCCAAAATATGTAGAAAAAGATGTATTGGAAGCAGGAGGATTGGTAGTTGAAACTACTTTAAATCCTCAGTGGCAGAAAAAAGCAGAAGCAGCAGTAGATAAAACATTACGGAATCAAGGACGTTGGCAGCGATTTAAGCAAGCTGCAATGGTTTCTATAGACCCGCGCAACGGCGAAATTAAAGCAATGGTTGGCGGTAAAGATTTTGGTAAAAATAAGTTTAATCGCGTTACCCAAGCCCAAAGACAGCCAGGATCTACATTCAAAGGATTTGTTTACGCAGCAGCAGTTGCAGCCGGAAAAAGCCCCCTCAATGGTTATTTAGACGCACCAATAGTAGTTGATGGTTACGAACCAAAAAACTACGATGAAGGTTTCCGGGGCTGGATTAACATGAGAGACGCTCTTACCAGGTCAGTTAATATTGTCGCGGTAAGAATATTGATGCAGATAGGATACAAGCCAACCATCGACTTAGCTAAGAAGATGGGGATTGAATCGGAAATGAAACCGGTAATTTCTATGGCTTTGGGTTCCAATGAAGTTAACTTATTGGAATTAACCAGCGCTTACGGTACTTTTGCCAATAAAGGGAAGCATATAAAACCTCACGGTATCACCCGCGTTCTGAGTCGTAACGGTGAAGTGGTTTGGTCGGCAGATTTCAAAGGAAAACAAGCATTAGATGCTGATAGTTCTGCAATCACAACTTGGATGTTGCGAAACGTTGTCACTTCTGGAACCGCTACCCGCGCTCAAATCGGTCGTCCCGCAGCAGGTAAAACGGGAACCACCGTCGTAGCTATGGATTTATGGTTTATTGGCTTTATTCCTCAACTGGTAACATGTGTGTGGTTGGGTAACGATAATAACAAACCTACCTATGGTGACAGTACCACCGCTGCTTATACCTGGCGACAGTTCATGAAAGAAGCTACCAAAGGAATGCCAGTAGAGAAGTTTCCTAAGCGACCCAAGTTAACCGGAAGAAAAGCAACTATAAAAGCACAGCCAATCAAACCCAGACGATTTATTACCAAAGCCATACCTAAAAAAGGCGGCGACTCCGACGACAACGAAACCACTAGTAATTCTTCAAGACGTAGAAGAACAAGGAGAAGAACTACTAATAGTTCTGCAAGCGGTAGCAATCGTCGTACTAGGACTAGAAGAACTCGTCGTAGAAGAAGCGCTACCGGAAGCCAGCGTAAACCAACTACCAGGACACGTCGTCGTAATAATGCAAGTTCGGGTTCATCTCGAAGAAACTCAAGTCCAGCTCGCACTCAAAGAAGGAGAAGAACTACTAGACCAGCTTCCACAAGAAGACAGCGTTCATCACCACCAGTAAGGAAAAAGCGCACCGCTCCCGTAAGGAGAAAACGGTCAGTAGCTCCTAAACCCAAGAAACGTTCTGCACCAGCACCAGCAAAGAAACAAGCAGCACCAAGTTCTAGTGGTTCATGGCGCGATAGACTCAAGCCAGGGAGTTAACAGTGAACAGTGAGCAGTGAGCAGTGAACAGTGAACAGTTAGGAGTTAGGAATTAGAAATTAATAATTATTTCCCTCACTGACTCCCTCTGCTCCCTCCGCTCCCTCCGCTCCCTCCGCTCCCCATCTCTCCCCAAAATGGTACGCTGGATTTAATACATTCAATAGGTAATGTTGCCTGTTTTAGGAGAAGAAATTTATGTCTTTATTAATGCAAGCAGCCGCTCAAGCAGGGAATGAGGGTTTTCAATTTCCTTTAGCTTTTACGCTGGTTTATGTAGTTGGCTTTATAGCAGCTGTTAGTATCGGCTCGATTGCTTGGTACAATTCTAAGCGTCCTGCAGGTTGGGAAAGTAAAAAGCGTCCTGATTTCGTACCTGAAGTTGAAAAAGAAGAAAATCCCGGTATTGGTGGAAACTAATTTAAGCAATTAATTTATTTAATTCAAAAAAAATAAGCCGGAGAGTTATTCCTCCGACTTAGTTTCGTTTGTTCGCTCTGCTTGATTTTGTCAAAACAATCTAAAATCTAAAATCTAAAATCTAAAATCCAAAATATTAAGCAGCAGCTTTTTGTTTAATCTTTTTATCTATACGTTTACGATGAGTTGCAAATAATCCAACTCCTACAATACCTAGGCTGAATATGGTAGTTGGTTCTGGGACTGATGTAGTTGTAAAGTTAACTTCCCCACCTCCAGCAAAAGCAAAATTCAATAAACCTGTTACTTGTGTTGTATCTAAACCAATATCGCTTGATTCCAAAAAACTAGATACTAATGGAGTTAATTGATTTGCATAAGTAAAAAATTCTTCTCCAGTAAATGCATATGTAAAATCTGGTGGTGGGAAATCACCATCTCCTATATAGTTAGAATCTTCATCTGCTAATATGCTTGGCAAAATAGCTTGATATTTATCCGGTACAAAAGCTTGATTGACTGCAAGAAACGGATTTGGATTGTCTCTAATACCGTACAAATCTAAACTTTCACTAAACCCGAAAGCTCCAACGGTTGAATTAAAATCAGTTAACTTATAGCTGAATAAGCCAGAATCAAGCTCCGTTTTGGTAAAAGAAAAATCTCCAGTGACTAACTCACTATCTAAACTATTAGAAGTGATGCTAAATGTAGAAGTATAAGACATTGTTGCAGCTTGGGCTGAACTTGCCATCATTGTTCCGCTAATAGCAACGCTTGCAACGGTACTAGCTCCCAACAAAGCTGTTTTTTGAAAGATATTTGAAAACATATTAGCGATTCCTAAAAAACTTTTATCTAAATAGTTGTTAAACTCTTTGCAGCCTAACACCAGTACTTTCAAAGTTTCCAGAGATATCGTTATTTCTTTATCAAAGAAACAATTTTTTCTTTATATATTAGTGCTTCTACGTATTCTGAGATAATGAAGATTTAAATGATATTAATTTCATTGAGATTAATTTAATATCGACATATCCAATTATTGATTTAATCATCACAAAACCTGCTTCTATAGGGCTTTTTGCTTGAGTGCAATACATTTTGATAAACCTCACCCCCAGCCCCTCTCCGCTATTTTGGAGAATGGTGTATTCTATACAACTAAAAACTGCTATATAACCCTAAAGTCTGCATATTCTCATCACAATCCTCTCATTTTTGCAAGATTATATTAAATAATGTAAAGCCAACAGTATTTAGTTCATAGTAAGCGACTCTACCTCTAATCAAAGTACTAAAGTCTTTACTACAAATCTTTAATTATTTACCCCGTTTTGCTTCAAATAGAGGTTAATAAGATGAATTCTGATAAAATTTACACGCTAGCCTTTATTTTCACAAATTTTCCTCCAGAGGTCAGCGGTTCAGCCCAATACAATTGGGAGCGAGTTCTATGGTTTGCTGAGCAAGGAATGTATCGTGTTGTTGTACTAGCACCAGACAGTCAAAATACAGCTTCTTTACCCTCAGTACCCTCACACCTGAGTGAAAGGCTAATTATTGAAAGTTACTCTTCAAAACCTTGGCTTCCATATAACATACATTATGTTCCCACCGTTGGGGCGGTAAGGCAAATTGATAGGAGGTTAGCCTTTTATAAGCCAGACTTGATTACCTTAGTAGATGTAGAACGAGCTTTCTTATGTGCTTCCTGGCAATTTCCTGGGAAAGCCTACGCAAAAGAAAACAAAGTACCGTATCTAACCGAATACCAGACAGATTACTACAATTTTGCAGGTAGTTATCCTAGTTTTAAATTTTTGCGGAATATATTTATTCGTCCTCTAACAAAATATTTCTATCACCAATTTGATACCACAATAGCGCCTAGTAAAAAGATTAACAATCATCTCAAAGAAATAGGAATTCAAAATTCTGTATTTATCTCTTTCTTTGGTATTGATTTATCATTATATAGTCCTAGTCGTCGGAATAGAAACTTCTTAGATACATGGTTAAGTGCTGATGAGAAAAATAATAAAGTTTTACTTTTTTTAGGACGAATAAGTTTAGAGAAACGAGTTGACTTACTAATTGAAGCATTCGCAAAACTCAAAAATAGAGATGACAATTACTCGCTTATAATTGCTGGTGACGGTCCTAGTAACGCAGTCAACAAATTGAAAAGTCTTGCTAAATCAATCCCTGATATTCACTTTACAGGTTTTATTCATGGGGAAGCGAAAGCAAATCTATTAGCTTCATGTGATATGTTTTGTATCCCTTCACCTTATGAAACTTTTGGACGAACAGTTGTAGAGGCAATGGCATCAGGAATTCCTGTTGTAGCTGTTGATAGCGGGGCAGTATCTGAATACATGATTGACAAAATTAATGGTTATCTCTTTGAACCTGATAATATTGAAGAGTTTGCAAACACTATTTCTGAAGCTTCATCAAATGATAATACGGAAATCATTCAAAAAGCTTTACAAGATGCAACTCAACTCTCTAGCGAACAAGGTTCTAAGAATATTAATGATTACTATCAACAATTACTAATGCCAATGAATTCAGAAAATCCATTAGTACTAATATAATTAAGCATTTTTGCTTGATTAGCATATTTTTGGAGGGAATAGGGAATAGAAAACAAGGAATAAGAATTGCAAAAAATTAACTCTTAATTCTTAATTCTTAATTCCCCATTCCTTTTCTTAATTTTGCACTTCAACCCAATGACGGTAAATTTTTTGCACGTGTTTAAGAATTATATTTAAATGACATTGATTTGATTCGCTTTTATCTGATAATTCCTGTATTTTGGCTAATAATTTTGCTTCTTCAATCGCTACTTCACCGTCGCTATAAATCAAACCGCTGATATCTTGAATTAAAGTTTGACATTCTTGGGTGCTGGGGGAACTTCCTAAATATTCTTTGACCCATTCGTAGCACTGGTCTGGTTTAACGGGAACTAATTCGTAAAGCCAGGGTTTGATTTCTGGATCTGTTGCTATATCTTTTTCTTTAGCTATTTGTTGAAGATATTGTCTTTCTTCGGGCTGAATTCTTCCATCAATCCAAGCTGCTGCAATTAAAACTTTTAACAATTTTTTGACATCAGGGTTACGTACCATCGGTCACACCTCCTTTAATAATTTTCCCTTAACGAAATCTTACTTCTGATTTGTTCGTTTATTCTGTTTGTTTTTTTAATTGCACCATAAAAAAACCATCCATATTATGTTTGTGGGGTAATACTTTTACCCAACCTTCAGGGGTCGAATATTCACGAATCGGTGAATTTATATCTGGAGGTTCGATTTTCCAATTCGGATTTGATTCTAAAAATGATTTGATAACAGCTTCGTTTTCCGCTGGATGTAAGGTACAGGTTGAATAAACTAAGGAACCATTTTCTTTGACGAATTTGGAAGTATTTAATAAAAGTTCTCCTTGAAGTATGGAAAGTTCTTTTATATTTTCCGGGGTTTGTCTAAAACGCGCATCAGCATGACGGTGGAGAGTTCCCAAACCGGAGCAAGGAACATCAAGCAAAACTTTATCGGCTAATATTTTATCTTCAAAATTAACAAACTGACTTGAATTACTTAAATCGCGACTGTCACCGACGCAAATTTCAATTGATTTTAAATTGAGACGTTGAGTATTTTGTTGCAGCTTACGCAGACGCGAAGCAGTGCGATCGCAAGCGAAAATTGTTCCTGAATCTCCCATCAGTTCTGCAATATGAGTTGTTTTACCTCCAGGAGCAGCACAAGCATCAATTATTACTTCATCAGGTTGCGGATTAAGTAAATAACCCACTAGTTGAGCGCTGCTATCCTGAACCGTCCACCATCCTTGATTAAAACCGGGTAAATTTTTAATTGCACCGGGAGAACTCAATAAACGTAAAGCTTGAGGTAAATGCGGAATTCGTTGAGGTAAGACATCTTGATTTTGCAAAGCAGTTTCAACTTCCTCCACTGAGGAACAAAGTTGATTAACTCGTAAATCAATATTTGGAGTTTGATTCATCCATTCACATAACTTTTCCGTCTCCGAAAAACCAAACTGTTCCATCCATACATTTACAATCCAATCGGGAAAACTATATAAAATACCCAACCTTTCTACATCATTTTTGGGTAACTTAATGGGAATAATTTGATTTTTTTTATCTTGTTTACTATCTTCCCCCTCTCCCCCCTCTTCCC
>CAKZYM010000348.1 GCA_937884685.1 uncultured Calothrix sp. | reverse complement strand
TCCAAAAGTCGCTTCCAGATAGGATTTTAAGACTTCTGTGTACACCGTAGCCTTGATAAGGAGAGGGGAAGGGGTGAGGTTTGTAAGTATACTTAAATTAATTTGCAGCTTTATAATTTTTTGTGAACTCTACTCAGAAATAGAAGCATTGCGAGACTTTGTTGCTTCTAAATTACTCCATGCTGCTTCTGCTGCTTTTAAATCATAGGGAAACGGTTTTTTACGCACAACATAATCGAGTTCTTGGGGTTCTCGATGACGGATTACAGCATTTACTACTACACAAGGTTCCGAGCTAAGGTTAATCGCTCCGTGTAAAACTCCTGGTGGAATTGTCACTACGGCTGGGTATTCTTCACTTAATGGAGTGTACTGATATTGTTTATTAATCAAAGTAACTAAAACAAATCGACCCTTAGCTACTAACAATTGGTCGGTTTGCGATTTATGTACGAATAAATCTTCTACCGTATTGCCTGGAATCTGTACCAACATTGTCTCATTACTGGTTTGAGGAGTAAAGAAACTAGTCATCCCTCCTTTCATTGATTCCAAGTAACGGATTTCAATTCCCCTAATATTAGTCATAGTGGTAATAAATTTTGCTAAAAAAGCATCTTAAAAATTGAATAGTTAGTTCAATTTAAGATGCTTTTAAATAAAAAAATGTTGCGAATGCAACAAAAATTACCAAAATATGGTATTGATTATATTTATTTTGCCAATTTATCTGCCAATAGAGAATTTTAAACTGCTGGGTTGTCCAAAATTACCGTCTACTACTACACCGCGTCCGTTGGCATGAAGATGACGCAATATGATGTAAATTGACTCTACTTGTTCGGATGCATTTGCTTTAACCGCTATTTCTTCTAAAGAAAGTGGATTTTCTTCTGCTTGTAGAACGGTTACTACTTGTTGCTGCAATTCCAAAATAGCTGCTGCTGCTTTTTTACCAGCTTCTACACCTGGTTGATGGTAAGCGTTAACGTTTACTAAACTAGCGTAGAAACCTACAGCACGTTCGTATAAAGCAATTAATGCACCAACGGTTCGGGGGTTAACTTGCGGAATGGTAACTGTAACCGAGTCCCGTTCATTTTCGTAAAGCGCTTTTCTAGTACCTTGAAGAAAGCCAGAAAGATAATCTCCTGCTGTAACTCCCGGTTCAATTTCTAAAGAAGAACCTTTTCTATCTTCTAAAACTTCAATAAAAGTGAGGAAGAAGTTAGCTACCCCATCCCGCAACTGTTGAACATATGCATGCTGGTCGGTTGAGCCTTTGTTTCCATAAACAGCAATACCTTGGTGGACGACTTTACCATCCAAATCTTTTTCTTTACCCAAGGATTCCATTACCAACTGTTGCAGGTAGCGGCTGAATAACAATAGGCTGTCTTTATAAGGAAGAACAACCATGTCTTTCTCACCCTTACCGTTGCCAGCATGATACCAAGCTAAAGCCAACAGTGCAGCCGGATTATTTTTCAGTTCCGGGACGCGAGTTGCATCATCCATCTCCTTCGCACCGTCGAGCATTTGACGAATGTCAATCCCTTGCAGTGCTGCTGGAACCATCCCTACAGCGGACATCTCGGAAGTGCGACCCCCCACCCAATCGTACATATCAAAATGCGCTAGCCAGCCTTCCGATTCTCCAATCTTGCTCAGCTTACTACCGGGCATGGTAATAGCAATAGCATATTGTGCAAAATCCAGGTTTTGCCCAGCATAGGCTTTTTTGACTTCCATCATTCCGTTACGCGGTTCCGGTGTTCCACCAGATTTAGAAATCACCAATACCAAAGTACTAGAAAGACGGTTGCGTACCTGAGTTAATACACGGTCAATACCTGCGGGGTCGGTATTATCAATAAAGTGAGTTGCCAGAGGTGGATAATCCGTAGCTAAAGCTTGAGCTACAAATTGAGGACCTAGTGCAGAACCACCAATCCCAATCGAGATTATATCGGTGAAGCGAGCAGCTTTGGGAGGATGAATCGCACCAGTGTGGATTTTCTCGGCAAATACTTCGATTTTCTCAATATTGCTCACAATTTCCTGAGTCAACTCTGGCGTAGGAGCCAAATCGGGATTTCGCAACCAATAATGTCCAACCATCCGGTCTTCATCTGGATTTGCGATGGAACCTTTTTCCAACTCAGTCATATCAGCAAAAGCCTTATCAAAAGCAGGCTCCAGCTTCGTAACAAAATCATCATCAAAGCCCATCCGGCTAACGTCTAGGTACAAACCTAGTCCTTCATGGAAATATAGCCATTTCTGGTATCGTTGCCAAAGTGCCGTAGCATCCATAAGGGGAAATCTCAAGTCACGTTATTTCACAAACAAGTTTAAGCTAAGGTTCGAGGAATACCTTGTCAACTTATACAGTTTTAACTGTTTACACAACTGCTCTCCTTAAACATCTGGCATAGGTATGACTCGCAGAAATTTCACAATTTCCCCTTTTACCTCAATCCCAACCAAATAATTATCCAAAGTAAAACGATACAACATCCCCGAATCATCAATTTGACGCAATTGAGGCAATGAGTGTAAATTCTCAGAAAATGCAAACTGCACAAACACAAAATCCAACACCCGCTTTTTAGCACCACTGTCTAATTCCTTTACATCATTTAAAAATGACCGTCCGTACCTGAGTTCTAACTTCACGCTTCTGAATGGTTAGTTGTTAGTTGTTAGTTGTTAAGAGTTAGGAGTTAAGAAAGCGGAGGAAGCGGAGGGAGCAGAGGGAGCGGAGGAAGAAAAAATTTATTTGCTTCCCCTGCCTCCCCTGCTTCCTCTGCCTCC
>CAKZYM010000347.1 GCA_937884685.1 uncultured Calothrix sp. | reverse complement strand
GTTTTAATTATAGGCTTGTTCATTTGGTTCCAAATTCCGGTAACTTTAAGCGTATTTTTGGCACCAGTCGCTTTAATTCACTTAATATTATTAGGAACTGCGATTGGAGTATTTTTAGCCCCAATGAGCGGACTTTATCAAGATTTTTCTAAAGGTATTACTTTAGCAACTAGCTTCTGGCTATTTCTTACACCAGTTGTTTACCCAGTTCCGACTGATGGAGTATTTGGGAGTATTGTTAAACTTAATCCCGTTACACCTTTATTAGTAACAACAAGGGAATTAGCAACAACAGGAGTGATATCGAATCCCGAAGGATTTTGGATAGCAAGCTTAGTTGCAATTTTTGGAACATTAGTAGCTTGGGTTGTCTACCGTCTTTCATTACCCTATGTAGTCGAGAGGATGAGTTCATAATTATGGTTAGCATCAATAATAAAGAAGAAATTGCACCAAAGCCACAGAATAACGATAATGAAGTTGTTCTCTCAGTGAATGGGGTATCTAAAAGATTTTGCCGAGATTTAAAGAAGTCTTTGTTTTATGGTGTTCAAGATATTGCCGCTGAGGTATTAGGAATAAGGGAAAAAGGTGATAAATTGCGGCCCAAGGAATTTTGGGCTTTAGATAATGTCAGCTTTGAATTACGTAGAGGGGAAGCATTAGGTTTAGTTGGGAAAAATGGTAGTGGGAAGTCAACGCTGCTGCGGGTTATTGCGGGATTGATTAAGCCAGATACTGGTTTTGTAGAGGTAAACGGTAGAGTAGCTCCGTTAATTGCGTTAGGTGCAGGATTTAATCCAATTTTGACAGGAAGAGAAAATATCTATGCAAATATGTCAATTTTGGGTTTGTCGAAAAAGGAAATAGATGAGCGCTTTGATGAGGTTTTAGATTTTGCAGAGATTGGCGATGCGATTGATTCCCCGGTGCAGACTTATAGCTCTGGGATGGCTGCAAGGTTAGGGTTTGCTAGTGCGATTCATACTGAACCAGATATTCTTTTGATTGATGAAGTTTTGGCAGTGGGGGATGTCAAGTTCCAGGCAAAGTGTCATAGGAAGTTGAGTGAACTTCGCAAACAAGGTACAGCTTTTATATTAGTTAGTCATAATCCTCAAGTCATTTTAGGTGTTTGTGATATTTCTGTTTATCTCTTAAAAGGTAAGTGGATAATGTCTGGTGATACAACTTCCGTAATGTCTCAATATGAGAAAGATTTATTTGAAACTACAGAACAAGAATCTCTAAGAGTAATAAATAGATTACCTGATACTAATGTAAATACTTCAACTTTAAAAATAGTTTGTGTTAATTTTAAAGATGAGAGCGGAAATATTTTAAATCATTTGATTAGTGGAGAAAGAGCTTTTATTGAAATTATATGTAAAGCTCAAGAAGTGTTTGAAAATTTAGTTATTAGAGTGATTTTTTATGAATTGCAAGGAGGTACTAATATTGTTCAATTTTTGTGCAATTCTAATGATGATACACAATTACAAATGCAGAAAGGGCAAAATCGTATTGTTATAGATATGCCTTATGTTTGCTTTAAACCTGGATTGTATTCTATGAAAGTTTTTATCCGAAAAGACTCGCTATTTACTCTTGATTATATCGAGTCATTTAACTTTAAAGTTGATTCTAGCGGTAATATGAGTAGTTGTGATTTTTTTCAACCACGTTCTTGGAGTATAACAAGTGAATAATTTAGAATTTTTAGTAATCTGAAACTAAGCGTTTTGTATCTAATTTTTTCTAAATAATTAACCATCAAAGTGTAGAATCAAACAATATTTTTTTCACCAGCTTTTCACGAATTAAATTGGTGAAAGATAAACCGATTAGGAAAACAAGTAAAATAAAATTACCATGAGAAATTTGAAAATATCAGACATTCCTTTAGTAAAATTGCCGATAGAAATGTTCAAAGGTAAGTATCTTGCACACTTTGGTTTACATAAACCTGGAAATGCGGGAGATACATTATTATTTCTTGCAGTCCGTAAGCTGTTCGATCAAACTAATGGTTCTTATTATTGGAATTTAGAACAACTCTGGGATGAGATAACAGATAAAACCATAAAGCGCCTTAATAAAATATCAAAAGGTATAGTGATTGGCGGAGGTGGACTTCTCCTCAAAGATACTAATCCAAATCAAAAATCTGGTTGGCAGTGGAGTTGTTCTATTGAACAACTCAAACAGATAGAAGTTCCAATTATAGTATTTGCTATTGGTTACAACAGATTTCGCGGTCAAAATGACTTCGATCCTGTTTTTCAAGAGCATATTCAAGAAACTGTTCGCCGCAGTATATTCTTTGGATTAAGAAATCATGGAAGTATCCGCTCATTAAAACCTTATTTAGACAGTTCTCTTGTTCAAAAACTAAATTTCCAACCATGTCCAACTACATTGTTAAGTTATCTATATCCTGAAAAGGTAGACAACTGTTTTGAAGATGGGAAACGGCAACTTACTTTAAATATGTCTTTTGATCGTCGTCAATTAAGGTTTGGTATCAGAGAAGATGAAATACTAACATCTATTGCTCGCGCAATGAAATGGGCAATGCAGGAAGGTTGGGAAATTAACCTCGCGATTCATTGTCCAGGCGACAACAACATTGAACCTTGGTTGATTCAAGAGCAAGTCATGTTTCGTAAAGTTGAGCTAGGAGGTAAACCTGCTCAAGAAGTATTAGACTTTTATAGTAAGATGCCCTTAACAATTGGGATGCGTGGTCATAGTCAAATGATACCTTTTGGGATGGGTAATGCAATCATCTCTCTTATCTCTCATGATAAGCTTGCCTACTTCTTGGAAGATATTAATCATACAGAATGGGGTATAGATTTGAAGAGTCAAGATATAGAAGAACAATTAGTAGAAAAAATTAAGGTTATAGATGAGCAGCGTAGCATGGTTAAGATGCAAATTATCAATGCTCAGAAAATCCTCTGGAACACGACAGTGCAAAATATTGAGATGATTAAAATCGGTTTGAAAGAATATAGATAGCTATAATTTTAATTTTTGCTATTACTCATTACTCATGACAATAATTACCATTATTCCTGCACGTGGCGGTTCATAAGGT
>CAKZYM010000346.1 GCA_937884685.1 uncultured Calothrix sp. | reverse complement strand
AAAAAGTTCTAATTGGTCAGTAGAATGAGGCGAGCCTGGTTGAGATGAATTACCATAGCTCATAAGTGCCATTGCTTGGACTGGTTGAGAAAACTCAATTGCAGCAACATAAGAATCCCCCGCGACGGGTTGAAACCGACCATTTTCTTCGGGAGCAAAGTTAACAACGCGGAAAATCCCTAAGTCTCCATCGCCCCCATTACCTGGTAAATTAACATTCCTATGTTTCAACCGGAAAACTTCTCCCCAAGCAACATCTAATTTTCCATAAACTTTTTGTACCTTTGTTGCTGCTGCTTCCAATAATGTTACTGCACTTTGAGGATTAGCTAATCCATCGGGTGTAGTCAATGGTGAGTCTTTCGTCCAGGGTTTACTAAAGGCTTCATCAAAATCTAGTTCTTGTGCCCAGTAAGCAAACAATACTGCTCCCCGACTATCTGCATTCGCTTGTCTATCCCATTTTTCCAAGACAGTAGCTGATTGTTGTCCTAATTCACCCCCATACTTTCGCGCTGATGGGATTAAATCATCTAGAATCCGCTCTGCAAACTCCATGTTTGTTGAGTGCTTGTATTCAACCATTTCATCGAAGGTTATTTTTTCATCTTCAGCTAACATGGAAGCGGAACTTTGCGCTCGGAAATCCATAAAACGAGGTGCCATATAAGACGGATATTTATCTGCTTTAATAGTAGCTGGAAAGGTTGTTGTCCAAGGTGGGTCATTGGCATTTTGTAACCAACCACTATCCGTGTCAATAATCCGAGGTAAATCCTCATAAGGATGAGTCTTCGTCCATAGAGTTTTTGAGGTGCTTCCAGGAATTTGACCTCGCCAATATTTCCAATCCCCTTGTTCGCGTACTGGAACCTGTCCGTTAAATAAGTGCATAATATGCCCTTCTCGGTCAGCATACATCACCGTAAACATGGGTAATTGCAAACGTTTGAGGGCTTTTTCAAACTCCGCCAAATTTTGCGATCGCGCCATGTCCCACCACTGTGACAATACTCCTGGTTGGTCAAGACCGACAACCCGCAGCGCAGTAGCTTTTCCGTCTTCTTCTGACACAACAGGCCCATGAACAGAGCTTTTGACTACCAACGGTTGTTCGCTTAGTGTCCCATCGTTTTGTTTTACTTTCAAGGAAATAGTTTTCGTTTCAAAGGGACGAACTTTGCCATCAAAGCGATAGCCATCACCAGCTAATTCTAGTTCATAGGCATCCCACCCATCGTGAGTGTTAACGGTATGAGTCCAACCTAAATTATCGTTGAAAGCAATATTTAAAACAGGAATCCCAACAAGCGATGCTCCATAAGCGTCAATTCCCGGTGCAGTAATTTGAGCTTCGTACCATAAAAATAAATCCGACCAAAGAAGATGGGGATTTGCCAGCAGCATAGCATTTCCAGATGCCGAACGAGAAGGTGCAATTGCCCACCCATTAGAACCAGCTTTTGATTCTGAATTACTCACACCCGCAACTTGTCCTGGACTGACTACAAATGTAAAGTTGAGTACTCTTTGTAGATGAGCAAGTATGTCTTCTCCTTTAACTGGTAAAACAACCTCAACCTCATCATCAATTGCATCCGGATTTGATTCAACATAAGTATTGATACCATTTGCAAAAGCATCTAAATAACTACGGAAAGATGCATCTTGTGCTTCATACCAAACGCGAGCGCGTTCGGGTACTCCCATAGTCAACACCCAACGGTCTGAATCTATATAGTCCTCTCCCCAATATTCGGCTGCACGTCCTCTTGCTTGTCCATAGAGACGCAAAAGTAAATTACCGTGGCTTTGCATTTGTGCCCATCCAAAAGCACGAAATGCACTCTGTACATCCTGACCATAAATATGCGGTATACCGTAGGTATCCCATAATATTTCAGTACTTTTTACCTGAGTTCCAAAAGTTTGGCATCCTAAAATGAATGCAAACAACAGACTGAGTGTAAATGGTAAAATTCGATTGCGATATCTCTTAAAAAAACTGACTATATCGGTTTTGTCGCCAGAAGGTATTTGGCGAGCGATAGTAACTAAATGCTGCATAGCTAACGAACATTATCCAAGTTAATTGATGATATTCTTTAAAACCTGTCGATGTACCAAATATCACAATTACTGATATCTTGCCGAGTTGATACTGGTACCTTTGTGATAAGCTACTTTATAGCCTACCTTGCTTTTCAAATTTTTCACTTCTACCTAAAAAATCATAACAGGAATTGTTATCAAATACTTTTAATTCTTCTTTACAAAAGTATAAATAAATATAGCTGTTTCGATTGAAGCTTTTGTCAAAGCTTATGTAATATGGGGTTGGCTCATAATTGTCATAAGTAACAGGTAATGCGTGATACGAAAAGCCTAATTTTTCGTTGACAATTAATCGAAGTGTCACGCATTATTGGGCTATGTACTTTGTACCTTTTAAGAGATATTATTTCATACATTTTTCTTGTTCCCAATCGAAGACTGGGAAACATTTAACTTTACTTAATTTGAGATGAAATCAACAATTCAGATGGAAAACACTACAGCTTCATTACTTGTTTCCTGTCCCGACAAAAAAGGATTAGTTGCCAAAATTGCTAACTTTATTTATTCAAATGGTGGTAACATCATTCATGCAGACCAACATACAGATTTTGAAAGCGGTTTATTTTTAACTCGTATAGAGTGGCAATTGGATGATTTTAATTTACCACGAGATTTGATAGCACCAGCTTTTAGTTCTATAGCTCAACCTTTACAAGCCAAATGGGAGCTACATTTTTCTGATAGTATTCCTCGTATTGCCATTTTTGTCAGCAAGCAAGAACATTGTTTATTAGATTTACTTTGGCGACATAGAGCAAAAGAATTTGTTGCAGAGATTCCTGTAATCATCAGCAATCATCCAAATTTAAAAGATATAACAGAACAATTTGATATTGATTTTCATCACATTCCAATCACAAAAGCAACAAAAATTGAACAAGAGAAAAAACAACTTGAATTAGTAGATAAATACAACATAGATTTAGTTGTATTAGCCAAGTATATGCAGATTCTCAGTAATGACTTTGTTGCTCAATTTCCCCAAATTATTAATATTCATCACTCCTTCTTACCAGCTTTCATCGGTGCAAATCCTTACCACAAAGCTTATGAAAGAGGAGTTAAAATTATCGGAGCTACATCTCATTATGTTACAGCAGATTTAGATGCAGGTTCAATTATTGAGCAAGACGTTGTAAAAATCAGTCACCGCGATAATGTTGTAGATTTGATTAGAAAAGGAAAAGATTTAGAAAGAATAGTTTTAGCAAGAGCAGTTCGATTACACTTAAACAATCGCGTTTTAGTTTATGGCAATAGAACCGTAGTTTTTGAATAATTTTCGCTTGTTTAAATTGATACTTTTACGATTGCTGGCTTAA
>CAKZYM010000345.1 GCA_937884685.1 uncultured Calothrix sp. | reverse complement strand
TACTTATTACTCACTATCCAATTTAAAACCTCTAACCTTTAACCTTTAACTTCTTCTTCAACTCGTTCGTCGCAATCGGGTAGAAGTTTTTCGACATTACGTAAGGTAGGGAAGAAGTAACCACCGATACCTACTAATAACATCCAAATAGAGGCAATTACGTATATTACGGTAATCCCGGCTCCGCTACCGGTACCGAATATAGAACCGAAAATGGGAACTAAAGCACCTCCGGGCTGCATTGCTGGTTCAAACACTTTATCTGCTAAAGGTCCAGCAATTAAAGGGGCTGATAAAGAAATTACGATTCCAATTGACTGGTCTGCTGCTAAAACTCTTCCGTGTAGGGATGAGGGGACTTTGGCATACCAAATTGCATTGCTGGAACTGTAAAATAAGGGGGTATGCATGGTTGAAAGAAACATTGATGACATCCACAGCCAAGGGATTTGCGTAAAACCTACTACTGCTCTAAAAAATCCAGCACCAACAAAACCCAATAGCATACCATTAATTTTACGTTTGAAACCACCCCAAGCACCAAGTAATAATGCTCCGACAACACCTCCTAAACCAGCAGCAGTAGTTACGCTTCCCAAAATTTGAGAATCACCGTTGGTTCGAGACAAAATTAACGGATTATACAACACTTTACCAATATCGTTGGGTAAAGCAAATATAGTGAAAGCAATTACCATTGCTAGTAAAGGTGGTCTAGTAAAAATATAGCGGAATCCGAAAGTTAATTTTTGCCAAATATTTTCTTTGTCAGGATTTTCTGATTCTGACTCTCCAGTTACCGGTTGGGGAATATGGGAAATTAGTAAAGTTATTAAACCCGCGAAAAAGGTTGCAATATCTACAGCAATAATTCCACCCAAACCAATTATCGGGTAAAGTCCACCAGCCAAAGCCGGGGAAATTATTGCGGAAGCGTAATTAACCGCAGAACTCATGCTACCAGCACGAGTATACTGTTCCTTTGGTACTATTAAAGCAATTGAAGCAGAATAAGCTAAAGTTTGGATTTGTCCAAAACCACCATAAATTGCGACAACACAATAAAGATGCCAAACTTCTAATCTATCGGTGAAATGTAATAAACCAATAGTGAAAGTACATAAAAAAGCGACAATATCGCCGAGCAACATTAACTTTTTGCGATTAAAACGGTCTACAATAATTCCTGAAAAAGGAGTTATCAACAATCTTGGTAATTGAACGAAAAAACTGACCAAAGTTAAAGCAGTAGCTGAACCAGTTACTTGCCAAACCCAGATAGTCAGTGCAAATACGGTCATGTAGCTGCCGATAGTGGATACTATTTGACCGAGCCAGATGGTGAGGAAGGTACGCATTTAGAAGTAAGAAGTAAGAAGTAAGAAGTAGCAAGTAGCAAGTAGCAAGTAGCAAGTAGCAAGTAGCAAGTAAGAAGTAAGAAGTAAGAAGTAAGAAGTAAGAAGTAAGAAGTAAGAGCTACCAATTACCAATTACCAATTACCAATTACCAACTACCAATTACCAATTACCAATTACCAATCCAAAATCCAAAATCTAAAATTCAACTGAGACTTTTCCGAAAACTGTGAAAGGAGCGCCAGGTATGACTCTTAGGTCGTTTCGCGCACCTTGGTAATAGTTTACGTCGAATAGGTTTTGGAAGTTTAATGATGCAGATAAGTTGCTGCGTCTGTAAAATAAGGATGCGTCTGTTCGTAGGTAGCTGGGTAAGCTAAAGCTGTTATTTAAATCACCTTGACGTTCTCCGACGTAATATAATCCTAAGCCTAATCCCCAACCCCGCAGGTTTCCGGATTTGATTTGATAGGTAGTCCACAAGCTAGCAGCGTGTTCGGGGACGTTACGTAAGAAGTTTCCTTCTGGTAAAACATCGTCTTCAGAAATTATTGCATCTGTATAAGCATAACTGGCTATAATATTCCATTCTGGGGTAATTTCACCAACTAAGCTGACTTCTACTCCTTGAGAGCGCTGTTTTCCGGTTTGCTCGGAACCTATCTGACCTCTTGCTGATTCTTCGATTACGTTTGTCCGTTCTAAATGGAATAGTGCAAGTGTGGTGGAAAGTTTATTGTCTAATAAATCGGCTTTGACACCAATTTCATATTGCGTACCTATTTCTGGTTCAAATGGGTCACCTTCAATTCTTTCAGAAGTTACTGGGTCTAAGAAAACTTCTTGTCCAATTACAGGTTTAAATGACCGGGTATAACTACCATAGAAGGATATATTTTCTGCTGGTTTATAAACGATACCCGCACGAGGACTGAAAGCTTCGTCTGTACGCTCAAAACTGTTATTTGGTGCTCTACGGTCTTCATAAGTTTGGTCTGCAATATCAAAGCGTCCACCCAATACTACAATCCATTGGTCTGATAGTGAAATTTGGTCTTGAAGATAAAAGCCGATAGAATTTGTTTCAGTTTTGGTATTTTCAAAAGTTCCAAGGTCGTTGAAGATTTGTTCTGAGTATTCAGGATTGAAAATATCAATTGGAGCAAGTCCATTAATATCAAGTCTGTCTTCAAATGTATCTCGCGACACTTCTACACCAAAAAGCAGTTCGTGCTTGATGTTTCCTGTAGCAAATTTTCCAGCTAAACTGGTGTTGAGATTCAAGCTACTTAATTCGTTGGGATTTTCTACGAGAATCCGGTTTAAAGTGCGATTATCACCTCCGAGAGTTGTGGGGAGTACAAAGTCACTTCTGGGAACATCTACATTAGAAACCAGCAATTCGTTGGTAAATTTTAAGTTATCGCTAAAATCATGCTTGAATCGATAACCCCAGCGAGTTGCTCTACTTTCATTTTCAGAAAGCGATGGTTCTCCTAAGTTAGCGCTAGAATCAACTTCCCCTTCGGAATTATCTATTACTGTTCCTAAAGCAGGTAATTCTGGCGCACTTCCGGTAGTGTTGTATGTAAGATGTTCTAATTCTGCGATTAATTGGGTCTTATCAGAATTAATTAGCTTGAGGACTGGAGATACAAAGAATGTACGTCTTTCTTCAAAATCTCTAAAGCTATCCGACCATTGATAAGAACTTGTTAAACGATATGCAGGAGAATCGCTTCTATTACCTAAAGGTCCTGTAATATCAATAGAAGGACGATACAAACCGAATTGACCGGCTTGAAAATCAAATTTATATGAAGGTTCGTTTAATGGTACTTTGGTAATTAAGTTTACAGTTCCACCCAAGTCACCTTGTCCGAATAAAACTGATGCTGGACCTTTAAGAACCTCGATTCTTTCCACATTAGTAATTTCTGAAAGAGTTCCTAAAGTCGTATCTCGCAAACCATTTCTCAGGGTATTCTTACTTTCAAATCCGCGAATTACGGGGGTAATAGATGGAGCATCGGAAGCTACACGACCTGTTGTTACACCCGCACTATTACGTATTGCATCTCCTAAATTTGTGACCCCCTGCTCGTCAAGTACTTCATCAGGAATCGCTTGAATTGATTGGGGTACGTTAATAACTGGGGTGTCGGTTCTCGTTCCCACAGAAGATTCTATAATCCGATACCTTGTAGGTGCGCTACCCGTAACCACTAGTTCAATTACATCATCTTCTGCTGACTGTGTTGGCTGTGTTGGCTGTGTTGGCTGTGTTGGCTGTGTTGGCTGTGTTGGCTGTTGTGTTGTCTGATTATTATTTTCTTGAGGGGTAGAAGGTTGTTCCGGTGTGGTTTGAGCATTATTTCCTGCAACCGGGGAAACTCCTAAAATAAATTCCTGTCCTTGAGTTCTGGGTGCTGCTGAAGCAGGAGGTGCAGTTTGTCCTATAATCTCGACACGGACACCATTACCATCAATATTTGTTACCTTAACTGAACTAATTCCTGCGAGGGGATTAGCTAACTGATATTGATTACCTTGGGGTAATTCTAATACTGCATTCGGAATATCGGTAATAACTGAATTTTCAACAATATTAGTTTTTCCAGGCTTTAATAACTGTGGATTTGCTGTTTTAAGAACTACTTCTAAACCTGCATCTGTCTCGTAAAGCTCTACAGCCGTAATTTTAGCAATATTACTCGTAGGAGTAGTAGATTGAGCAATCAACCGAGAATCGAAAACTGGGTTGGAGGCTATTTCTGTTTTTTCCTTCGCCCATGCAGGAGCAACAGCTAGTATACTAATCGTACTTACAAGCCATACATTGATAAGAAATAACTGTTGCTTCATGGCAATATCCTCAAAACTTAACATTTACTCTGTAGAATTTTTGGTCGTCAGTCCTCATTTATTCCAGACCCTAAGATGCACTAAAATCAGAATCATATAATTAATTTAGTTAAATAATTTACTAATATCGGCTAGTTGTAGTCAATCTTGCACCCTAAGATAGATTAAATTTTATATTTTGATGGGATTTTTAATACTTTAGTCATAATTTTTCTTAGTCAAACATTTGATTGGAGTAGCTTCTAAATTTTTACACGATATTAAATAACCCTCTCTTATTCTTTATTAGAGACCATAATTAACAATCCTTTCCAAAAAAATTGCTTCAAAAAGCTTATCAACAATAGTTGCATAAAAAGGCAATTAGCAGATATATTTAGTTATACTAAATTAAGGAATTACTAATTTCAGTGTGAAAAAGTATTCTTTGCTGCTTTATAAAACTATATTTTTTCGTAACAATTACTTATAATTTTATCGATTTATAATTTGCTATGAGTCGTTAAGTAGTAACTAAAAAATAGATACTAAATAGTATTGTATTGTCGTTTACGCATTTTTACATGTAAAAGCTGTATTATAACGATTCAGTACACGCATACAAGAATTTATTAAGAATAATTTTTATTAATTGGAAATCGAAATTTATCGATTTTTAAATTTTCACCTATGCTTACAAATTCTCCCTCATTTTCTACAGTAGTTGATTTGATGCAGTATCGCTCAAATCATCAACCCTCACTAAAAGGTTATACATTTCTGACAGATGGTGAAAGTCAGGAAATTTCGCTTACTTATCAACAGCTAGATACAAAAGCGCGATTAATTGCTGCTCATCTTCAAAGTTTGAATTTGGTAGGAGAGCGAGCATTATTATTATATTCACCGGGATTGGAATTTATTGCAGCTTTTTTGGGATGTTTGTATGCAGGTGTAATTGCAGTTCCAGTTTATCCACCCAGAAAAGGGCAAAATTTACTAAGGGTAAAATCGATTGCAGCAGATGCTGAAGCTCAAATTATTCTTACCACTCAATCTTTATTAAACGATTCATTTTCTTTAAAATACACGATTGCTACGGATAATTTAGCTGAAATATATCAAAATTTAGAAAAAGGTTGGAAAAAACCAAATATTCACAGGGATACTTTGGCTTTTTTGCAGTATACATCTGGTTCTACTGGAAATCCCAAAGGTGTGATGGTGAGTCATGGTAATTTGTTGCATAATTCAGCTTTAATCAATCAAAGTTTTGGACATTCACCTCAAAGTAAAGGGATGATTTGGCTGCCACCTTATCATGATATGGGATTAATTGGTGGAGTAATTCAGCCTCTATATAGTGGTTTTCCCGTGGTTTTGATGGCTCCGGTAATGTTCGTCCAAAAACCATTGCGTTGGTTATCAGCTATTTCTCGTTACAAAGCTACAACCAGTGGAGGACCAAACTTTGCTTACGAAGCTTGTTTACAGAAAATTACAGCAGAACAGCGAGCGAATTTAGATTTAAGTTCTTGGGAAGTCGCTTTTTGTGGAGCAGAACCGATTCGTGTTGATACTTTAGAGAGATTTGCAGAAGTATTTGGTGAGTGTGGATTTCGTAAGGAAGCATTTTTACCTTGTTATGGTTTAGCGGAAGCAACTTTATTTGTTAGTGGTAGTAGTAAAACAACGTTACCTAAAGTTATTCGTGTTGATACAAAATCTTTAGCTCAAAATCAAATTGATATAAAGGAAAATTTATCTGAAACTACCGCAATAGTTAGTTGTGGTAAATTTGCAGCGGAAGTTGTCATAGTTAACCCAGATGATTTGTTAGTTTGTGGTGAAAATCAAGTCGGAGAAATTTGGGTAACTGGGGAAAGTATTGCTCAAGGTTATTGGAAGAAGGTTGAGGAAACAGCAGAAGTTTTTAGAGCAAGGGCAGCAGAGAGAGCAGAGGAAGCAGATCAATAAAAATATATACAGTAAGAAAAAAAAGGAATTTAATAAATAGAATAATATGATAAATAATGAACTAATAAAAATAATATTT
>CAKZYM010000344.1 GCA_937884685.1 uncultured Calothrix sp. | reverse complement strand
AAGGATTTATACTTTATAGTAGGTAACTTAAAAAATCATAAAAATACTTTTATGATTATTGGTTTATTTTATCCCCCGAAACTCAAGTTTGAACAGTTAAGTCTCTTTAATTAATAGTAATATAAAATGATTAATACAAGAAAAGATAGTAAAAACTACATTTTGACCTTTGGATATGGCAATCGTAAAGATTATCAACAACTAATAGATTATTTTGAACAATACAAAGTATCATTTTTAATTGATGTAAGAATTCGCCCTCGTGCTTGGAGTCGTAAATGGTATGGAGATTCTGTAGAAAAGCTTTGTGTTTCTAAAGGAATTAAATATATATCTAAATCAGCTTTAGGAAATACATCGGGCAATGCAAAATGGCTTCCTCCAGATAAAGAAGAGGCTAAAAAATCATTAGATGAGGTTGCAGAATTAGTTTCTAGTGGAACAGTTTTATTGATGTGTGCTGAAAAAGATTGGAATCGATGTCACCGTACAGAAGTAGCTAATAAGTTAGAACAGTTAGTGAATTCCCCAGTGCAGCATCTATCATAATTTTGGTTTTTCATTACAAACAATTTCTGCTGAAATAACACCCATTTGCTCTAATACCGCAGCAACTCGTAAAATCGCTGTTTCATTGTAGGGAGCAGCGATTAATTGCACTCCTAAAGGTAAAGCATTCGCTCGTTGAATGGGAACCGATAAAACTGGTAAACCAATAAATGATAGCGGTTGGGTAAATAATCCTAAATGGGGACGGACTAATATTTCTTCTCCATCTAAAATCATTGTCTCTTGTCCAATTTCTGGTGCTGAAATCGGTGTAGTGGGAGCAATAATTACATCTACTTTTTTAAATATTTCTCGAACTTGTTCCTTATACCAATTTCTAAATCTCTGAGCTTGAATATACCAACTACTAGGAATAAATGCTCCTGCAATAAATCTATCCCTTGTAGCGAAATCAAAATCTTGAGGACGGGACTTTAATTTATCTAAATGTAAATTTGCTCCTTCTGATGCTGTAATTATGTATGCAGCAGCACGAGCGCGATGAGCTTCTGGTATGCAAACATACTCAGTGACATTCAATGCTTTGGCAATTTTGTCTACTGCTGATAACGCTTCTGGTGCAGCTTTTTGAGCAAAATAATCGTCGGCAACCGCAATTGTCAAATCATCGATATTCTGCTCTGCTGATGTAATATTAAACGTTTTTGCTGGGGGACGTTTCGTACAAACATTATCTCGTTCATCTTCACCCTGAAGCATATCGAAAGCAGCTGCAATATCTCTTACCGAACGTGCAAATGGTCCAACATGGTCAAAACTGCTGGAAAACAAAACCACACCAGCCCTGGACAATCTTCCATAAGTCGGTTTCAAACCAAAAATACCGCACAAAGCAGCAGGTACCCGAATAGAACCGTTAGTATCCGAACCCAAAGTCAAGGGAACTAGACCAGCAGCAACTGAAGCAGCAGAACCTCCAGATGAACCACCAGCCACACGGTTTAAGTCGTGGGGATTGTGAGTAGCACCGTAATGGGAATTTTCGGTGACAAAACCATAAGCATACTCATCCATATTCAATGCACCGACAAGAATTGCACCAGCATTTTTCAGCTTAGCTACAGCAGTTGCATCTTGAGTCGCTGGGGGATTTTCAGCATTTATTTTTGAACCAGCAAGGGTAGTTAAACCCGCGATGTCGTAAAGGTTTTTGACCGCGAAAGGTACACCAGCTAACAAACCAGGATTATTACCTTTGGCTATTTCTGCGTCAATTTTGGCTGCATCTTTCAAAGCAGTTTCCGCAGTTACCGTTGTAAAACAGTTGAGTTGACTGTCTTTAGCTGCAATTCTATCTAAAGCAGCTTTGACAACTTCTACTGCTGTGATTTTTCCTTGTTTAACTGCGGTTGCAATTGATACGGCATCGGCTGAGTCTAAATTCATGGTTCAGTTTAATATTATGCAATTTCTCGTTTTGCTTTTTTAGTAATGGTGCTTCCCATTGTTTTAGCTAGTTCTAAAAAAGCTATTGTTAAACCTATATCAATGGGACAAGTGATAAGTAATAATATCGGATTCATTTGCCCATCACCACTCAAAGCTTGTTTCAACAATAAGCGATTTAAAGCATTAGAAATAAATGATAAAGCGTAGAAAAGTGGAATCAATTTTTTTAAATTATCACTTAATTCTTTGATGTCCCCACTTTCTTTACTAAATCTTTCAGCAAAGGTAGATAGAGTATTCCAAATTCCCCAAATATTATAAAAAGGAATTAGATATCGAGCTAATGAACCCCCTGGTGTAATTGGATAATCTGTAAAGAAGATTTTTAAATCTACGTGAATACGATACATCCAAATCATGAAAACTACAAACGAAGTTAGATGAACAAGAAAACCTACTATTGCTTGTAACGCGTCTATAAGAGCAATATTTTGATATACAGACGGCAATAATACTTCAATTAGAGAAAAAAGTGAGGAACTAATGGTAAATCCTAAACTTATCCGAAACAAACGTATTAGAAGTTTACATATACCAGTTGATTTTAAAGACTTATACGCGGTCATATTAATCGTTTATTTCATTATCGATTAACATACTAATTTTAAAAATAAACATATTTTTGAGTAAAACCACTGATTTTATATGCGAATTGAAAAATTAGTAAATATTAATCAGGTCTAAAAATTGGTGCTACTTCAATATCTTCTGGTAAAGGAAACTCATTCACAAGTTTTGCTATAACTTGAATTCTCTCAAAATTTGCGATAACTCCATCGCGGTATTCGTCAGGTAAATTAAAACCCAACAGTAAAGCTGTTTGGTCTACATATTCGGTTACGTTGAATTTTTTATCGTTCATTATGAATACCTATACTTTTTCATCAATTTACAGCAATACGAAACCTTATAAAGCATTATTTTAATGACACCGTTCAAGCTCAAGCTTTCATTGTGTTTCTCGAAACCTTTAGCGTAGATTAAAAAATGGCTAGAAACAGCAAAAAGCAATCAATAACTCTTCAAAAATCAAAATTGAGCCTACCCATGTGGGCTTTATTTTTGTAGCCCTACTCTTCTAGAGTAAGGGTGATTATGATGATGAATCAGTGTTTGAACGGTTGCAAGAATAAAAAACCGGTGTGATAGCATTGATTGTTACTATCTATATTTTATTATGTCAGAAACTCCTAAATTTGATTTAAGTCGCATTAAGCTTACTAATGGGATGGCAAAATTTAAAACAAATGAAATAGCACTACCAAAAAATAATTTCTCAGATAAAGCTAAAGTTGATAAACCAGCTAGTCAAAAAGCCGATACTCCAGAGACTGTTAAAGCTGATGAAATAACTGGTCAGAAAACTGAGACTCCAGAGACTGTTAAAGCTGATGAAATAACTGGTCAAAAAACTGAGACTCCAGATAAAGCTAAAGCTGATAAAGTCACTGGTCAGAAAATTGAAACTCTGGATAAACCTAAAGCTGATGAAGTAGCTGGTCAGAAAATTGAAACTCTGGATAAACCTAAAGCTGATAAAGTCGCTAGTCAAAC
>CAKZYM010000343.1 GCA_937884685.1 uncultured Calothrix sp. | reverse complement strand
AACCCTACCTCTTTCTGAAAAATCATTTAAGAAAAGAAGTGAGGTTCTACAGAGCATAGCTAATTTTAGTCAGAAAGGAACCGGAGCGAGTATGTATAGAGGCTCTTCTATGGTTGATTTAGAAGAGATGAATGATGCTTTCGGTAACAATTCTGTGGAAGCATCCCCAAGCAACCCAACGACTCCTACTGATACCGCTCCTGTTAATCCCAGTCCCCAAGTAGTACCTCCTTCACAACCGGTTGACGAGGATCAAAGTATTTAAAGTGATTTTCATTTACTACTGTAATTAAATAGAAATATCTTTAATTAATCCTCTTTCCTAATCATAGGTAGAGGATTATTTATCTTATGATGATTTGTGGTATAAATTGACAGTATTTTTTCATCTGTGTTGTTGCAACTCTATTTGTATTTCAAACTACAATTGTGAATTTATTATCGTTTATGTCAATATCATTGGGAATAGTTCTAATTTCGATATTTATACAAAGTTGCTCGTTATTACCAGCAAATGAGTCAGTTATTTATCTTAAAGCGGGAAGAAGTGAGTCTTCAGTAAAACAATCTCAAATAGCTCCAAAAAAAAATACAAATGTACCGGAAATCGCCAAAAAAGTTACCGTTAGGATATTAACTGAACCTGGGGCTGGTTCTGGAGTAATTATTTCTCGTCAAGGTAAAACCTATACTGTTTTAACTTGTCAGCATGTAGTAGCTGAGAGCAAAAAAGGTAAATATAATATTATGTCTGCTGATGGAGAAATTCATTCCGCTCGTCTGAAGTCTTTACCCAAGTTAGGTGATTTGGATTTAGCTTTAGTAGAGTTTGATAGTGAAAATTCTTATCAAGTTGTCAAATTAGGTAATTCTAATATTTTATCTGCTGGTTCTTCGGTTTATGCAGCAGGTTTTCCTAATTATAATACGATTGATAAAAATACCATAGAAGATACTTTTGATTGGGGTACAAAAGCTTTTAAATCTACAGAAGGAAATGTTTCATTGTTATATACTAAGCGCTCGCTTCCGGAAGGATACAGTCTTGGCTATACCAATGAAGTCACCCTTGGAATGAGCGGAGGACCAGTTTTAAATGATTAAGGAGAGTTAGTTGGTATTAATGGTAGATTAAAATATCCGATACAAGGTATTGATGGTTTTACATTCGCTGATGGAAAAAAACCATCTACAGAAGAGTTTGAGAGAATGGAAGCCTTAAGTTGGGCTATTCCGATTGTTAAGTTTATAGCATTGGCTGAAAGGTAATTAGTAATTGGTAATGGGTAATTGGTAGTAGTTAATTTATCATTTCCAAGCAGCTTTCTATAATTTTAGATAAAAAACTTTGATTCCAGTAAGCTAATTTTTTTGCTTCTAATTGGGCATTTTTGGAAATCTGAGGTAGATAATCATTTTCTTGCAAAAGTGTTTCTTTGGTAAATGGTTCTAATATTCCTACAGCAACCCCTAAATTAGTTAACTTTTGCGTTGTTATTGATGTCTCTAAATCTTTGGGAAAAACAATCTGAGGGATTCCTGCTAATAAACAAGTCATTGATGTTCCAAAACTAGCATGATGTAGTGCAAATGATTTACCTCTAAGGATATTTTTGATATTACCAAAACTGCAATCAGCGTTGAACGTTTCTATTACTAAATTACGATAACTCCAGTTATCCATAAGATATGCCCAAGATTTACCATTTTCATTCCAGAGGTTTTGAGGGAATGGTGCTGAATGAATACCCATATACTCAATTTCTCCACGTAAATCAGCGTATGGGTCTAATTCTGGTATACCAAAAATAAAAGTGCGATCGCCATTTAGTAGTTGTCCTAAAGGAGCATCAAAACCCGTAACTTGTTTAACGTTTTCTGCGACTATCTGAGTGCGTTTGATTGCTACATCTGGTATCGGAGAAGAACGAATTGGAGGAAATTTTTCTATTTCTATTGGTGGTGGTACTGTAAAACCATATCCGATTACGATTGTTGGAACTCGTGCTTTAGCAGCTAGTACCAAAGCAGGTGTATAATCAGCAATAATAAATGATGGTTTAACTAAATCAATTATATTTTGCCAAGCTTTAATATGAAAATTTAAAGTCAAACTGGAACTAAAGCCAAACATATACAAAATATCAGTGTAGAAATAAGCTTTGTTATCTCCTTTTTCATCTAAAGCTTGAAAATTTGCTTGAGGTGCTTGTATTACTTTTCCAGGAAGAGTTAATTCTTTAATATTGGAATTTTTCACAGCAAAGACTGATTTTATTCCACAACCTTGTAATTTATGACTAATTGCAGCTAGCTTATGAAGATGTCCTTGACCACCACCAATTTCCCATGCAAGTAGTGCTGTTGTCATTGTCAAATCATTTTTATAAAATGAACTATACTGACCGAGATTTTGTATCTTCGATTATTGTCTTTCAAAAACACTAATGATATTGTGCGAATATCTAAAAAGATGCTTGAAAGTATAGCAAAAAAATATTTTCACCAATTACCAATTACCAGCCCTCATAGATATGATAAGTATTTAACCGAACATGATATAACTCGCTATGAATTACTCTGGACTCAGAGATATTCTACGATAATTTTATTTTTGATTTATTAATTACCTTCCAATTAGAAAAAGAAACAAATTTTAACTTTTCTTGTCTTTATATTTTTAGTTGTACAAATTTACAATTATAGATATTTTATAGTTATTTTATAATGAATTCCCCATCTAACCCAAATTCTTGGATTGGTCGTCATATTGGCGATAATCAACGTTACCGTCTTGATGAAAAATTGGGTGGTGGTGGTATGGGAGATGTTTTCTTAGCGACGGATACCCGTGTCGGAATACAGGTAGCTTTAAAATTACTGAAGGAAACCTTAATAACCGTTGACGAATTAAAAAAACGCTTTGAAAGAGAAGTTACTGTCTCAGCAGCTTTGAAAAACTTACATATTGTTGAGGTTAGTAACTATGGAGTAACTTCCCAAGGAAACCCCTATTATGTCATGGAATATTTACGGGGGAAGACTTTAGGGGAATTAATCCGGGAAAGACAACGTTTATCTGTGGAAGAAACGGTTAATATTATTAGCCAGGTTTGTGAAGGATTACGTCACGCTCATCAAGGTGTTACAGTATGGCGTGACAGTGGAACAAGAAGTGAATTTATCCAGGTAGTGCATCGCGACCTCAAACCAGATAATATTTTTGTAGTTTCTACCGATAAAGGCGATTTAATCAAAATCCTGGATTTTGGGATTGCTAAAGTCCGTAGTGATTCTTTTGAGCAAACAAACTTAACCCAAACAACTGCTTTTCTGGGAACAGTTCGTTATTCCTCACCGGAACAGTTAAGAGGTAATAAAGAAATTGATGGTAGAGCGGATATCTACAGTTTGGGGATTATTATTTACCAGATGTTAACCGGTAATGACCCCTTTGGATTTAGTACGGAACAGCGAGTTAGCAACGAATCTTCCTGGATATTAGCTCATATATCCGACCCTCCATTACCATTGAGACAGCAACCACATTGTCAGCATTTATCCCCAGAATTAGAAGCAGTGGTGATGAAATGTTTACAAAAGCAAGCTCATCAAAGGTTTGCATCGGTGGAAGAATTAAGTTCCGCTCTACAAAATGCTTTGAATACTGTTGTAAATAGTAACTCAGAAAACTTAGTAGAAGGGACGACTTTTCAGCAAAAAAGACAGCAAATTGTAGTAGAAAATCAACCAAATATTCCTGCTCAAATTCCAATTGAACAAACAGATAGTCAGCCTCAAAAAGAAGAACAATATTCGATAGAAGAAGAAAAAGAATTAATTACAAATCGTAGATTACCTCTCAAATTTATTCCGCTGATTGTTGCTGGAATTGGAGTAGTAGGAACCGGTATATTTTATGTTTTGAATTTGCGTAATCAAGACACAAAAATAGTAGTTAGCCCAAAGGCAAGCAGTTCTACAATAGAGAGTAACCAAGGTAAACCTTCATCAGCTTTAATTACAGAAATAGAATCTTTATATAAAAGTGGAGATTTTGCTGGTTGTATTGTTAAAGCTCAGGAAGTTCCTGAAAAAAATTCTGACTACGAAACATCTCAGAAATACCTACGGGGATGCTCTGATAAAGCTATCAAAAAACTTGAGTCTTTATCTCAAAAAGATTTAGACGCTTGTGTCACAGAAGCTAAAAGAATTCCTACAAATATTCGTGTTTATCACAGAGTGAGAAAAATTTTAGAAGAGTGTGAATCAATTTAATTGCCACCAAACCATGCAAAACTTATATACTAAATCTCTATATAGTTATTAAACCAAAGCCAATACCAGAAGATTTGATATAGGTTGAAAAAACTATGAAAATTAAACATCGGTTAACTATTTTGAAAAACTTAACCTAAATTTATTGTGTAAGTTTACGGTATAAAGTGATATCATTCCCACATACAAAAATTATACATATTATTTTGAAGCACAGTTATGATCTGCTGCCTCAATCCAGTTTGTGATAATCCTCCACTTACTGAGGACACAAATCATTGTCCAAATTGTCAAGCATCGCTAGTTATACTTAGAAATCGTTATCGACCTATCAAATCATTGAGTAGTGGTGGATTCGGTAAGACCTATCTGGCTGAAGATATAGATAAATTAAATGAATATTGCGTAATCAAACAATTTGCACCACAAGTACAAGGAACAAAAGGATTTGAGGGTGCAAAGAAATTATTTGAATTAGAAGCAAGAAGACTGCAGCAGCTAGGAGAATATCCACAAATTCCCAGGTTATTGGCTTATTTTGAAGAAAATAATCGTTTGTATTTACTCCAACAATTTATTGATGGAGAAAACCTATCTCAGGAATTAGAACAGCAGGGAGTTTTTGACGAAGAAAAAATATTGCATTTGTTGTTTGAGATATTAGAAATCCTTCAAGTTGTTCATCAACAGAAAGTTATTCATCGAGATATCAAACCAGAAAATATTATTCGTCGTTCCAGTGATAGCAAATTAGTCTTAATCGATTTTGGAGCTTCCAAGCAGTGGAGCGAGACTATAATGTCTGCTCAGGGAACAATGATAGGTTCTTTTGGATATGTTCCGATAGAGCAAATACAAGACGGAAAAGCTTATCCATCCAGCGATTTATATAGTTTGGGTGCGACTTGTTTTCATTTACTCAGCGGAATTCGTCCCTGGGAGCTTTGGTACAGAAAAGGTTATAGCTGGGTTGATAATTGGCGAAACGCTCTAGCGTCGTCCTCCGGACGAGAACACTTAAAACAACCAATTAGTCAGGAATTAGGAAAAATACTAGATGGATTGCTTCAGGAAGACTATGGGAAGCGCTATCAATCAGTAGAAGAAGTATTAGAGGATTTGAATTCATCATCATTAGCTTCCGAGATAAGCGAACAACATTTCGTGAAAACTCAAACATATTTTTCATCATCTGAAATTCCTCAAACCATAATCAAATCTCGCGAAACCAAACGCAATTTTTCAGATAAAGTATCCGCATTTTTATCTAAAATGCCAATCAGAAAAATCCACTTTAAAGAACTACTATTAATAGTTGGTGGTGTTTTACTTGCAGGTGTTGGGGGATACGGAATGCGAAATATGATATTCACTAACCCACAGGTAAAAGAAAACCAGCAAAATATCGATTATCAAAAATTAGCATTAGCTAAAACTCTGAGAGGAGGTCAAGGAAAAAATTGTTACGTGTATACAGTTGCTATTAGTCCTGATGGGAAAACTTTAGTTAATGGTAGCGACGATAAAACAATTAAATTTTGGGATTTCCAAACTAAGGAATTGCTTGATACTATTCAAGAAAATAACCAGATTCGTTCTATTGCTATTAGTCCCGACGGTCAGACTTTAGTTAGTGGAAGTAAAAATGGTACAGTCAAAGTTTGGGATTTTAAAACTAGAAAAGCGACAAAAAATTTTCAAGGACACACAAAAACAATTCGTTCCATGATTATCAGTAGTGACGGAAAGACGCTGATTACTGGTAGTCGCGATAAAACAATCAAAATATGGAATTTGCAAACAGGAGAATTAAAGCAAGAATTTACTAATCATAAATCATCAATTCTTTCTCTTGCTTTAAGCCCTGATGATAAGACTTTAATTAGCGGTAGTTTTAATGGAAGAATCAAAATTTACAATTTAGAAACAGGACAAGTGGAAAATCAATTTTTTAAGTATAATCAATGGGTCACTTCTTTAGCTTTAACGCAAGATGGAAAAACATTAATTAGTGGTAGTGCTGATAAAAGTGGTGACGGTTCAATTCAAATTTGGAATCTGGAAACATTAGATTCATCTAAAGAACCCATTATTATCAACCATGAATCTTCTATTTATTCTCTGACTATAACTCAAGATGATAAAAATTTAATCGCTGGAAGTCGTGACGGTTCAATTAAGATTGTCAACCTACAAACAAGAGAAATAGAAAAGGAACTTCAGCAACATAAGCGTCCAATAAATTCATTAGTGATTAGCCCTAATGGTAAATCTTTGATAAGTGGAAATGGATACTGTAGAGTTAATATTTGGCAAATTTAGCAATTGGAATTTAGCTTTAAAAAAGTCTGAAGAGGTACAGAAAACACTATAAATATATTATTTATTGAGGTATTGATTAATGAATATTAAACTAAATTTTTTCAATTCACAAAGCATTCGATATATAACATCTTGTATATATTTACTTCTAATCTCAAGTTTAGGCGTTTTTCCCCCACAAAAAGTACTAGCACAACCAGAACCCCAGCCTTCCATCGAAGCAGAAGAAACTTCATTACCAGATACAGAACCAGAACCACAACCTTCCATCGAAGCAGAGGAAGAACCAGAACAACAGCCTTCCATCGAAGCAGAGGAAACAACATAAAAAGATACAGAACCACAACCACAACCAACCAACCAAGCAGAAGAAGACCCAGCACCACAACCGACCATCGAAGAAGAAGAACCAACTTCATTACCTAATACAGCACCTACAACAACTCCAACCCCACCGTTAATTGAAGAACCAACCGTACAACCCGAACCAGTTCTAGAACAACCAACTCAACAAGCACCAATCCTAGAACCCGAAACTATTCAACAACCAATTCAAGAACCCGAACC
>CAKZYM010000342.1 GCA_937884685.1 uncultured Calothrix sp. | reverse complement strand
CCCCATCGGAAGCCGCTCAAGCAATGGAAATGGGTGCAGACGCATTACTAATTAACAGTGCCATAGCTTTAGCCAAAAACCCACCCGCAATGGCTAGAGCCATGAGCATGGCAGCAGTAGCCGGACGTTTGGCATATCTAGCCGGAAGAATGCCCATGAAAGATTATGCCAGTGCTTCCTCTCCATTGACGGGAACGGTTAATTAGATTTTGGATTTTGGATTGGGGATTGGGGATTGGGGGAAGAGTGAGGGAGGGAGAGAGTGAGGGAGGGAGACAAAATAATAACTCCTAACTCCTAACTCCTAACTCCTAACTCCAAACTCCAAACTCCAAAATCCAAAATCTAAGTATGTCTTTAGGAAGAGAGTGCTTAACAGCGTCATGTAAAATAATACGAAGAGAATAATAAGGATCTTATTTATGCCCTATACCACAGAAGAAGGCGGACGTTTAAATAATTTTGCTAAAGAGCCAAAGGTTTACAAGGCTGAACCCCCTAATAAAAAACAACAAATAACCTATCTTGTATTGGGAGTTGCTGCTGCTGCTTTACTGGGCGGTGTATTTTTTGTTGCCTTCTCAGTTTCTAGTGCTGCTGCTTAACAAAAGATAAAAAGAAAAATTTATTTACTTTTGGTATAACAGGTTCCATTTTTTTAGGGAGCCTGGTTTTTTATTTGTTAGAATGCCATCAACAAATAAGTATAAAATAAAACGCTTTCCTCAGTAAAACCTGAAAGAGCGGATTTTTCCTGAACAGCTCAAGAATTACTTGAAAACCGTAGTCATAGTCACAACTAAGGTTGCTGCTTATATATACCCATTTTTGGGAAGGTAAACTGCATTTGGCTGATGATGAGCCGCTATGAGCTTAAACGATACTGTAAACTCAAATAATTCTGGTTGGAACCGGCAAGTATATCACCGCTTGAAACTTGCTTTGGGTCTCAACTTGCGAAGACAAATTTTCATAGCGGTATGTGATGATTTAAACCTGAGAAATCAGGTGGCTGCTCGTTTACATTCAACTTTGGCATATCCGGTGGGACAGGTTCTGTATCAGTCAATGGATACACAATCTGAGGCTAGTACTCCAGCTTATCCGCGATTAGTCACTTTAAGGTTGAATTTAAATGACCCAAATCCCATAGCGCAAATAAATCAATGGTTAAGTAATTATCCTCCACCAATTGTGGGTGGTTCTAAAGATGTACCGGGGAAGGCTTTGCCAACTCCGTCATTTCAAATGGTGGGTACGGAACACTTAACCAGACAACCTGTTGCGATACAACGTTTATTTCTGCATTACTTACGTTTAACAGAACAGCAACTGTCAAGTCAAACAGAAAGCAGATTTTTAGAATCTAGCTTGCTACTATGGGTTCCACGTCCGTGGTTGCGTGCAATTCAACAGTCTGCTCCACAGTTCTGGAGTTGTAGAACGGGTGTATTTTTGTTTGCTGGAGAACCAACTCCAACAAGTCCGAACAGAAGCACACCACGACGTTTTGACCTTCAGAGAAGTTTAGATTTAGACTCTGTGGAAGAACCACTCATCAACGAAGGATTGACAAACTCCGCTACTGATTTAAATTTTGGGGGAGATTTAAATTTTCCACCATCTGAAACATCGGTAGATTCATTAGAAGCATTAGAGGATTCGCTCGAACCAAAGTCAGACAATCCGCTATCACAATTAGAAATATTTACTCCTGGAATGCAGCAGGAGGAAAACACCGAACTAATTAGCACAAGTATTTCAAGCAATACTGTTCCGGTACCGTCGGATTTACCTCATATTAGTAGGGAGTTAACAGAATTAATCCTGACAACTATTAGTACAACAATAGTTGACAATCCAGAGGAAAACACTCAAGTACAGCAAATTCTTCAAGAAATTGAGGATTTACATTCAAAAAAAGCTGACGAAAAAGAGATTGGGGCTGCATATTATCGCTTAGGAAATATATATCGCGTCCGCATCGAACAGGGACAATCGACTTTAGAAAACTTAATGGTGGCAATTCTGGCCTATCAGGAATCAATTTCTTATGATGATTCCTCTCCATCGGTTCCAGATGTGTTGAACGATTTGGGTACGCTTTATTGGATGCTGTACCGTACTCCACCCAATTCTGAAGAAGGTCCATCTTATATTGAGCAAGGTATTGAGTTTTACGAATTAGCACTAAAATTAATTTCACCAGAAAGCCATTCGGAAACATATGCTAGAGTGCAAAATAATTTAGGTACGGCTTATGGTGATTTAGCTCGTTTTAATAATCCAGACCAAAACTGGCAAAACGCGGTCACAGCATACAGTGAAGCTCTACGTTTTCGTACTGCTGAAATGGAACCATTAAAGTATGCAGCTTGCCAAAATAATTTAGGTACAGCTTATTGGCATTTAGCACAATATAATCAGCCTGTCATAAACTTAAAGCAAGCGATAGTAGCTTACGATTGTGCGGTAATTTACTATAATTCCGAGCAAGAACCGTTGAAATACGGCATGATTCAAAACAATATTGGTACAGCTTACTGGAACTTAGCACAATACGACCGAGAAGTAGAATATTTGCAATTAGCTATTAATGCTTATAAAGAAGCCTTAACATATCGGACTCCAGCTAACGTTCCTACAGCTTGTGCTGCAACTCAGAATAATTTAGGTACAGCTTATTGGCATTTAGCAAATCAACCAGAAACAGATAAACACAAAAAATTAGATTATTTAAAAATGTGTATGGAGGCTTATGATGAAGCCTTAGCATTAGCTCATTCACTTAAAGGTGTATCTCTAAGTTTTGATTTATTTGCAACTCATAATAATCTGGGTCTAGCAAACTATCAAATAGCCACAGATAAGATTTTTACAAAAGATAAAAAAATTCGTTCTCAATATTTAGAAAGAGCATTAGATAATCATCTGCAAGCTTTAACAGGAATCAGTCAAGAATCAGAAACTCATCAAAGCACCATTGGTTATATAGTAAAGACAATTCGCGGCTTTCACGATGAATTAGGGATTCAAGGACAGAATGTAGCTTTATCAAAAATTCCCGGACAGTTATTACCGGAGAGTTTACCAAAGTTGTAACAGTCAACAGTGAACAGTGAGCAGTTATCAGTGGTAGTGTTAGGTTGGGTTAGACGCACGATAAGATTCAACTATTAACAAATAAATTGAAATTGCGTGGTAACCCAACATCAAAGTTTTGATTTCACGGATTATAGTAGGGTGCTGTCACGGTACAAAGATGTTAAATCTTTTAATTACAATTTTGAAAATACCGTGACGCACCATCATCATATATAAAAAACCCAAACAATTAATCAAGAACAAAACCGATAAAATTAAATTGAAAATATCTTTAGATTTTAAAATTCATTTTACAAATAAAAATTTTTGAAAATAGCGAAAATATGAGATGATAGAATTATATGTCAATATTAGGTTTTCATAATGCCAAACTTTGGAAATTGAGTATTATAGCAAAGCCTTCCGATTATGAAAAAAATACCCTATGACAAAATATTACTATAAACCCGTTGCAAATAAAAATTTTTTTCCGGTATTTATATTAAAGAAAATACCTCAGCAGCAATATATACTTTAGAAGTAAAAAAATAAGTAATTGTCTCATTATAGGCAGGATTATACGGGATTATATAAGACGTATCTGTCATAAATTAAACATTTTTTAGGTTGCGGTTACGGTACAAAGGTGTTGAATCTTCTAAATTACAATCTCGAAAATACCGAGATACACAATCGTAATATAGGAATTGGGAAAGGAATATTGTTAGCGGAGCGTGGCTTTAGCCAGAATAATTATTTTTTCGATTTCCGATAAATTATCTAATATAAATTCTTGAATGAAGTCGTAGTCGTAGGTTGGGTTAGACGCAGGAAAATATTTAATTATTAATCGATTAATTAAAATTGCGTCGTAACCCAACATCAAAGTTTTGATTTTTAAATGAATTATCCAGAAACATTTTTGAATGAAGCGATTTTTTTTGGGTATTTGATATTTATTTTGAATTGAATTATTTCGTTGAGTTTCCTAGATTATGTTGGGTTATGTCCTTCGGACACGCTTCGCTAACGTTCCTCAACCCAACCTACTCACTAACGTTCCTCAGCCTAACCTACCAACTATTCCTTATACTTCCATCTGGCATGATAGTATTTTTGTAAATAGCTTCGTAAGAAATAACGTTATCCATGTTGGCTCCTCTAAAGTCAGCATGACTCAAGTCAGACCGTCGCAAATCAGCACCTCTCAAATCGGCTCCCTGCAATTCGGCTCCAATCAAATTGCAATTGCGGAGGCTAGCTCCATACAAGCACGCTCCTTGGAGTTGAGCATTCTGCAAATCAGCACTATCTAAGATAGCCCTATCAAGAGAAGCTCCATTCAAACGAGCGTTATTCAAATTAGCATTGACAAAAGAGACATAGCACAAGTAAGCTCCTCTTAAATAAGCTTGTCTCAGATTAATGCCATCAAGAACTTCATCTTCTTTAACCCTAACCCCAGCAAAGTAATCTTCTCCAGTAGCAACTCTTCTACGTAATTCTTCAGCAGTAATTTCCATACCAATTCTCAATTTTCCCCATATTCCCCTGT
>CAKZYM010000341.1 GCA_937884685.1 uncultured Calothrix sp. | reverse complement strand
TTTGACGAAACATTAGTAAATCAGTTGGTAGCATTTTCAGTGAACAGTGAACAGTTATCAGTTATCAGTTATCAGTTATCAGTTAATAGTTTTTAGTGAGGAAGTAGAAAAAATTGTATTTATTAACTTTCAAATCCAAAATCTAAAATCCAAAATCTAAAATCTCCTAACTCTTAACTCATAACTCTCCTCTTTCCTTGTCTCAAACATCGAAGTCTGTTTCTTCAATCATTTCCAGAGCATAAAAAATTGCTGCATCTGCATCAGTAAGGGGAGTTACCCCATTTTTATTCAGTAGTTTATTTTTTACTCTCCTAGCTTCTGGATGAGTCTTTCTGAACTTTTGTAATTCATCAAAAACTAAACGTAAATCCCGATGTAACTGTTGTTTTTTATTCATGATGTAATTAGTAATTGTTAATTATAAATTCCTAACTCCTAACTCCTAACTCCTAACTCCTAACTCCTAACTCCTCACTCTTCCGATTCATCCCAAATATTCATCTGCTTAGGAGACTTCCGAGTCTTATACTTACTATTCGATTTCTTTTCGGCTGCTTTATAACTCTTTCTCCCACTACCATTTCCATACACAACCTGTAAATTTCCAGTTCCATCTCTGCGTTCTCTACCTTTTTGCGGTTCTCTTTCTACTCCTCTGCGTCTTTCTGATGTTCTTTCTTCGCTGGTGTTTTCCGCAATTACTTCGTATAAAATTGCTTGCTTCTTTTTCACATTTCCCTTTCTCAAAACTCTTCCCAATCTTTGGATATATTCCCGCGCCGAACCTGTACCAGATAATATAATTGCTATACTCGCAGCGGGTACGTCTACTCCTTCGTTTAGTACGTGGGAAGCTACTAAGGATTTGTATTCACCTTCTTTAAATTTAGTTAATATTGCATGTCTCTCTTTGACAGGGGTTTGATGGGTAATTGCAGGAATCAAAAACTCGTTGGAAATCCGATAGACAGTAGTGTTATCGGCGGTAAAAATCAATACTCGTTCTGGATAATGTTTTGCTAGTAAATCGGCTAAAATTCTGATTTTTCCATCAGTACCTAAAGCAATTTCTTTAGCTTCACGGTGAGCTAACATCGCTCGTCTTCCAGATTGAGACCTAGCGCTCATCTGGACAAATCTCTGCCAACCTTGAATACTTCCTAAAGAGATTTTAGAGTCCTTTAAAAAATTATTGCGGGTTTGCATCAATTCGTTATATTTTTCTCGTTCTTTTTGAGATAATTTAACTTTAATTTGGACAATTTCGTGTTCTGCTAAAGCTTTTCCCGCTAAATCTTCGGCTCTTTTACGATATACTTCTCTACCAATTAAATAATTTAAATCCGAGTGTTTTCCATCGGTACGTTCTGGGGTTGCAGAAAGTCCTAAACGATAGGGTGCTATCGAAAATTCAGCAATAACTTTATTAAAATCTGTTGGTAAATGATGACACTCATCAAAAATTATCAACGCATATTGATTTCCTAATGTTTCTGCATGAATTGCTGCACTATCATAAGTAGAAACTAGTATAGGTGTTCTATCTCGCGAGCCTCCACCGAGTAAACCTACTTGTACGTCGGGAAAAGCAGCTTCTAGGTGAGCGTACCATTGATGCATTAAATCTAGAGTAGGTACCACAATCAACGTGGTTCGTGGTGTAGATTCCATTGCTAACTGCGCTAAATAGGTCTTCCCTGCTGCGGTAGGAAGCACTACAACACCCTGCCTTTTAGCTAACTTCCAAGCCTTTAACGCTTCACTTTGATGGGGGTAAGGTTCCATCACCAAACCCGGAATCATTTCTACAGGATAAAATTCCTTAGCTTCATCAACAAAATCCGTTTTTTCAGCTTGTAAAGCTTCTACCAAACGGCGATATTCGATAGCTTTGATGCGGAATTTTTCAATTCTATCATCCCACGTTGCAAAATCCATCCATGCTTTACCCCGTGGAGGTGGATGTAAAATTAAAGTACCGCGATTAAATGTTAACTTGGCTATGCGACCCATGTAGAGTTTACCCAACTCTGTAATATTTTTACTAATAACCTATAACGGTGCATAAATAACAACCAAAACAGAAATTAAACTCAAAAAATCGCTGTTAAATTAGGAATAATTACAGATAAATTGCAGCATAAATGTTTTTTATCTAACTGCAACAAATACTTTTAATACTGAAATTGACTTATTGTGTGGCGATTTTATATTGAATGTCAGAATCTGAAGTGATGAGAAACCCGGTTTTTAAAGAAAATCCGGATTTCTGAATTCTGGCAAATTATTTAGCTAACAGTGGCGTGTTAGCGTAATCGGTAACGCACCATCAGGCAAAAATTTGATGCGTTACGATATTCTATCTACCTAACACACATTACTAACTTTAACACTTTATAACAATTACGAACCGATAAAATCGAAAATAAAGAAAACGAAGATGTAGAGAATAAAAATTATAAAAATAAAATCTTTTCTCTACTTCCTACTCGCTACTCCCTGCTCCCTATTACAATTAGAATTAATAAACAAACTAACTATAATTACTGCTAAAGTGTCTGAATTATCATTACGCGATAAATATCTAGCTTTAATCGATGAAATTGTTCAAACAACCCTCAAAGGGAAAATTAGCTCGCAAGCACAAGTGTATCAAATGTTGCTCAAAGGTGTGACTGTAGGTACTGGAGAAGTATTTGAGTTAGTTTTAAGCGAAAATTTAGATGCTACTCAACAACGAGTAGATGCTCAAACTGATGAATTAAAAAAAGCAAAAGCTACTCGTAGTTTAAGAGCATTAAAGACAATTCAAACGCAGTGGAAACAAGTAGAAGAACAAAATAAAGCGACCGAATCAATTTTATCTGCGGCTAGAGAAATTACCACAGCACCAGAAAACGAAAGATTAGCTATCTTTTTGAGCGTTACTGACCCAAATCGCAAGCATCCTTTAAATCAAAAACAACTTCAACAGCTAGCGAAGTCACTACAAAAAAATGCTGAGACTTTTAAATTAGATTATTTATCCGAATTTTCTCAAGGAATCACTCGGGGAATTAGTTGTTGGGGAAAATTGCAACAACATTTGATAAGCTGGATGTACGAACAAAACCGCGCATCAATTGGATTTGGTGGAATACCAGGAGAAAATGGGCCTTGGGCTACCTGGGGAAAGCAATTTGATGGAGAATTTAGTAAAGGGTTTTTTAGTACTTTAGCCAAGCAGGAATCTCCGGTAGAATTTGCTCAAAATCATCGCAGCATTGGTTTAAGTGATTTGGTTGAATTGACATTAAGTTTGCAATTTTTACAGCGGGGATTAGTTAATTGGTTTGACCAACAAGCTTACAATGTTAAAGCTGGTTCTAATTTATCGATTTCAACTTTTTTAACTTTTTCAATTATTTGGAGTCAGTTAGGAAACGGTTTTGGTAGCGATACTTCCTATGGTAGTGCGGCTTGGCAGATAGTCTTACAAATATTGCGTAATTTTTCTCAAAGACCTTATTTTCCACTGTATGGTGGAATCTTTGCTTCATTCTCTGGTGATTATTTAAAAGACGCGCTTTCTTATTTAGATGAGCCTTTACAAAGAGTTGAAGGTACTCAAGAAAAAGCCAGAATATTAACAATTTTAGGCTATTCCCAAAGAGCATTGGGACAATACGATAATTCAGTAAATTTTCATCAAGAAGCTTTAGAAATAGCCCGTAATGCTGAAGATAAAGCTTGTGAAATAGCCAATTTAAATCATCTGAGTCGTACTTATGTTGACCAAAAGAATTATACCGAAGCTATCAATAATTCTCAAAGAGCATTGATATTAAGTAGACAAGCAGGTGATAAAATTTCTGAAGCAAATGCTTTAGCGAATTTGGGTTATAGCGAAGTAATGCAAGCTCAGGAATCAGATGAGGAAGCTGATTATGAAATGTCTATTAATTATTTAAAGCAGGGTTTGAATTTATCTGACAAACTGGGTGATTTACAAAGTAAAGGTTTATGTTTAAGTAGTTTGGGTATAGCTTATATAGTCACTCAAGAACCGGATAAAGCAATTAAAAATTTAGAGGAAGGTTTTAAGACAGCACAAACTTCTGGTGACTTGTATTTGCAAGGTTTGAATTTGAGTAATTTAGCTGAAGCGAATTATAGTTTAGCTAATTTTGAAAGAGCTATTTATACAGCATCGTTGGGAATGTATATACTCAATCAAATAGCTTCACGGGAATGGTATAAACCAGCAAAATTATTATCAATTTTACAAAACCAGTTGGGAGAAGCAGGATTTAAACAATCATTAGGAAAGAATCGTCCGAAAATGATTTCTTTTATTGGTGTAGATGGATATGATTATATTCCCGAATTGATAGAAGAATATCGCAGAAATTCATGATTGTTAATTGGTAATTGGTAATTAGTAATAAAATTATTAGTTCTTGCTACTTGCTACTTATTACTTATTACTTATTACTTATTACTTCCTACTCCCTTAAAAAGAATCATAATCATGGTGCGTTGCGCTCCGCGACAACACACCCTACAATTATTATTCTACCAATATCTTTTTCAAAAAAAAGATAGTCTAAAATCCGTCGAGGATGCGTTTTGGGGGAAGAGAATCTACACCCCAAAATTTTCGCAAAATCCAAAATCCAAAATCCAAAATTGAAATGACTAAAATAATCTTCGACACCGACCCCGGTGGTGATGATGCATTTGCTTTATTATGGCTGCAAAGTTTAGCAAAACAAGCTAAGGCTGAACTAATTGCGGTTACTACTGCTGAAGGTAATATTAATTCTAAATCGACTTTTATTAATGCTAGCAAAGTTTTAAGTTTGGGAGGATTTGAACAAGTAGAATTAGGTCGAGGAGTAACTGTTAAAAATCCTCAAGCTGCAGATGCTGCTCATATCCACGGAATGGATGGAATGGGTAATATTTCTAATAATTTACCAGCAGCTAAACATGATTTTGAGAAAGCTGTTTATTCCGATGATTTAATTATAGATAAACTCAATGCTTATCCAGGAGAAGTTAGTATTCTTGCTGTGGGACCTTTAACTAATTTAGCTGCTGCTGAAACTAAAAGTCCCGGTATTCTAGAAAAAGCAAAAGAAATTGTGATTATGGGAGGTGCTTTTAAAGTTCCGGGAAACGTTACCACCCATGCTGAATTTAATATTTTTTATAATCCAGAAGCAGCAGAAAAAGTATTTAGTAGCTGCAATAATTTGGTAATTTTACCTTTAGATATTACTGAAAAATTACTCTTTACTCCAGAAATGGCTGAAGATATTATGAGTAGTTCTCAAAACCATTTAACTCAGTTTATATCTGATTTATGTGACTTCATGACAGAAGCTAATTTGCGATATCGTCAAACCAGAGGGTTTAAAGGTTTCCTAGTTCATGACGGTGCTGCTGTAGCTTATCTTTTCTATCCCGAAACTTTACTCTTCTGTCGTGCAAAAGTAGATGTTGAAACCCAAGGTAAACATACTTTAGGAAAAACTTTCTTTGATGAACGATTTATAGCGAAAAAAGATGCTAATTCTTGGGTTGCTTTAGAAGTTGATAAAGAAGGTTTGTTAGCTAGTTTGCTTGAAGATATTAAATTTTTATGTATGGATTAATCATATTTGAATTAGCAAAACCCTTTTTATCTAAATCTAATCTACCGATAATTATCTAGCAAAATAATAATTTTTATCGTAAATATTCTGCGAACTGTATTTAATAAAACTTTACTTATACTGATATCGCGAGTAAAAGTATAGATATTTGACTTAATTAACTTAATTAATTTAAATTATCTGCCTTTGAGGTTAGAGAATAGCTGGTGATGAATATACTATAGGATGATTTCAAAGTGCTTGATTAGATAATAAATTAAGAAAGTGACAAATTCTAGCTAGGTTTCGCTTAGTTGTTCTATAATTCTTTTTTAAAAGTTGTGTTTATTTGATTATGAAAAGCCTTGTATCGCATTATCAGAAAATCAAGGATAAATTAAAGTCTCGTTTGGATGCTACGAATACAGTTGAGGAAGTATTAAAAATAGTTCTAGATGAGATAAACCAGCTTACTGACCTCAACGGTGAATATATCAAAGAATTAACTCCACCACAAGCACGTCTTGCTCGAAATATGTTACAGGGGATGAAGGAAAATCTCCAGATATTGAGTTCGGTTGCATTAGAAGATTTAACTGTAGATGTTTCAGAGAAATCTTTTGATATTTCCGAAGTTCAAGCGGAGTTGAGTAGAAATATAAATCAAAATGTTTTGTCTCCTTTGAATTCAGCTATTCAGACTCAAAAAAATATTCAAAATTGGACATCTCCTAATTATTATAAACAGATATTATTACAGCCTTTACAAAAAAGTCGGGTGATTATTAGTAGTTTACTAGCAGCGGGTTTAGCGGGAACTTTGGAAGGAGGAATCACTTGGGGTTTAGTGGGAGCGGTGATTGGTTTAATTACCGGAGGTGTATTTGGTAAGGTTGTTAAACAAAAGCAATTACCCCATATAAGTTCTAATTATTCAGATAAAGCTATTCAAAATCAAACCAGAATAACTATAGATATTAATCAATTGCTTAATTATTTATACCAAAACTTTCAATCAATAGACCAAACAATTTTAGCTTACGGTACAAAAGAAGAAAAAACAAATCAACCCGATTTAGAAAACAATTTAGACTTATTAGAATATCTTCAAGAATTAATGGCTGATGCGCTTGATGAAGAAAATAAATTACCAATTTCAGTACGCAGAAGAATTGAACAAGCAATAACAATTTTAAGAAATTATGGAATTGAAGCTAAAGTTTATCAACCTTCTTTAGAAGGAAATAAAGCTTGGGATATGTTCTACTTTGAACCAAGCATCGACCCAAATATTACCGATTATGTAACCCTAAAACATGCTTTTGTAAAAGACGAAAGAGTGCTGTTACCCGGAAGCGTTATCGAACCTTCACCTAATTAATAAAAACTCTACCCCCTATTCTCGACTTCCTACTCCCTAGAATCAAACATAATTTTATTACTCACCTACTCAATACAAAAAAATGCAAGATTACCATAATACTAGAATAATTGGGTTCGATTTAGGGCATGGAGAAACAGCTTTAACTTGGGTACGTGCGGATAATCAAGAAACAAATCCTCAAAGTTTATTAATCAATAATCGTAAAAGCCAAATCACCGCTATAGCTCATCATCCCCAGCGGGGAAACATCATTGGTGAAATGGCTTGTCAGCTATCTGATGATACTAATTTAGAAATCGCTTTTAAAACTAGAAAATTTCAGGATTTTTCTTATCAAAAGACAATTGAAGAATTTGTAAACGCAATTTACCAGCATCTAATCGATACAAATCAAATCCAAACTTCGGATACTAATTACTTTTTTATCGGTTGTCCTTCGGGATGGTGGATAGAAGAAATTCAAAGTTATAAACAAATACTTTCCGAAACCGTACCTAATGCAACAGTCGTTAAAGAATCAAGAGCGGCTTTGATGCATGCAAAAGAAAGCGGTATTTTTACGATTCAAGAATTAGAAAAATCTGTATTAGTAATTGATATCGGTTCTTCCACAACTGATTATACCTTAGTTAAGGGAATGGCTGATACTCCCATCGATTTTGGTCATGATTTAGGTGCTTCTCTGATTGAAAAAGAAATTCTGAAAAAGACTTTAGAACTGCATCGTCAATATCGAGAAAAACGCGAAGATATTATCAAATTAGGAAAGCATCTTGATGAAGAAGAAATTTGGACTTT
>CAKZYM010000340.1 GCA_937884685.1 uncultured Calothrix sp. | reverse complement strand
ACACAAGAAGCAGCTAAAATTGGAGTACATGGTTCATTGCAAGTTGTACCTTATTACAACAAACCCCCGCAAAGTGGACTCTATCGACATTTTCAGACCATAGCAGAAGCTGTACCCGAATTACCTTTACTTTTATACAACGTTCCGGGTCGTACTGGTCAAAACTTGCAGCCCCAAACAGTAGCTCGTTTAGCTGAAACAGAAAATATTATCGGTATAAAAGAATCAACTGGAAATATTGATCAAGCAAGTGAAATGCGACGCTTCACATCGCAAGAATTTCAGATTTATTCTGGTGATGATTACATGACTTTACCTTTGTTATCTATTGGAGCAAAGGGTATAGTAAGCGTGGCTTCTCATCTAGTAGGTTTGCAATTACAGCAGATGATTCAAGCCTTCAAAGATGGAAAAGTTCAAGCCGCTAGAGATATACATCTGAAACTTTTTCCATTGTTCAAAGTTTTATTTGCCACTGCGAATCCTATTCCGGTTAAAACAGCTTTAAGACTTCAGGGATGGGATGTTGGTTCTACTCGCTTACCTTTATACGAGCCTGAATCCGATTTAACTCAACAATTAGAAAAAGTCCTCGAAGAATTGGATTTGACAAAAGTTTAAATGATTTAGTAGCAAAAAATGTTGTAAAATATAATACATATAAGAACTTTCAACAGGCTTGCTTTTTAGAGATTATAGTGTTGCCATTAGTCGATAAACTTTTTTATCGCCGTATTTGAAATCCGTTTTTTTTGGCAATTCAACATTAACGAGCATCTTATTTTTAAAAAGACTACGCAGGGAAAGACAGCAATTAAAGTTTGTCTTGTAGAAAACTTTAATCAAGCTTTTATCTGAAAAGAAAAAATCCAACTAACTTACTTATTAACTAAGGAAAAACATGGCTAAAAAAGAAGCAACTTCTGCCCTTAAAATTATTCCATTGGGCGGACTGCACGAAATTGGCAAAAATACCTGTATTTTTGAATATGATGACGAAATTATTCTATTAGATGCTGGTTTAGCTTTTCCTACAGAGCAGATGCATGGGGTCAATATAGTCTTACCTGACATGACTTACGTCAGGGAAAATCGCCATAAAATTAAGGGCATGATTGTTACCCACGGGCATGAAGACCATATTGGTGGTATTGCCTTTCATTTAAAACAGTTTGATATCCCCGTAATTCACGGACCTAGACTAGCAATGGCAATGCTAGAGCGGAAATTAGAAGAAGCCGGAGTTCGCGATCGCACTGAACTAAAAAGCGTAAAACCCCGCGATATGGTGCGGATTGGTAAAAACTTCTTAGTTGAATATATCCGTAATACCCACAGTATATGCGATAGTTTTACAGTTGCAATACATACACCATTAGGAGTGGTAATACATTCTGGAGACTTCAAAGTTGACCACACACCAGTAGATGGGGAACACTTTGACTTACAAAGGTTAGCCGAGCATGGTGAAAAAGGCGTATTGTGCTTAATGAGCGATTCAACCAATGCAGAAGTGCCTGGGTTTACCCCTTCAGAACGTTCAGTTTATCCAAATTTAGAAAAAATTGTCATGCAAGCTGAAGGTAGACTTTTCATTACTACCTTTGCTTCTTCATTGCATCGTATCAATATGGTTTTGCAGTTAGCGCAAAAGCATGGACGAGCAGTATCTGTAGTCGGGCGTTCGATGTTAAACTTGATAGCCCACGCTCGCAATCTTGGCTACATCAAATGCGAAGATAAACTATTTCAACCTTTACATGTAGCTCGTAGTTTACCGGATGATAAAGTCTTAATTTTAACTACTGGTTCTCAAGGTGAGACAATGGCGGCGATGACCCGTATTGCTAGGGGAGAACATCCTCACATCAAGATACGTGAGGGAGATACAGTAGCGTTCTCCGCTAATCCTATACCTGGAAATACCATTGCAGTGGTTGGGGTTATTGATAAGTTGATGCAGCAAGGTGCTAAGGTTATTTACGGTCGTTCTCATGGAATTCACGTTTCCGGTCACGGCTGTCAAGAAGACCATAAGTTGATGCTTGCTTTGACAAAGCCTAAGTTTTTCTTACCAGTTCATGGCGAACATAGAATGTTAGTCAAACATTCTCAGACAGCCCAAAGCATGGGTATTCCTGCCGAAAATATGGTGATTATTGAGAATGGGAATATTGTTGAATTGGCTGAGAATTCTATAAGCGTTGCTGGTAAAGTACCATCAGGCTTGGAATTAGTAGATACTTCCGGTTCTGGTATGGTTAGCGATAAAGTATTGCTAGAACGTCAGCGAATGGCAGAAGAAGGTATCGTTACCGTTGCAGCAGCAGTTGATTGGGCAGGTAAAATGCTTGCTAAACCTGAGATTCACTTACGAGGTGTGGTCACGAGTATGGAAAAATCGATGGTGCAGAAATGGGTACAGCAGCGATTTGAAGAAATACTCGCATTACGTTGGCAAGAATTTGGTCAGCCTTTGAACGGTAAAAAGCCAGATATCGATTGGGGTGGTTTGCAAGAAGCAATAGAACGAGATTTAGCGCGTAATTTGCGTCGAGAGTTGCGATGTCAACCTACTGTTACATTGTTGATGCAGATTCCGGATGAACCACCTGCAAAATTTACAGATGGTAGAAGAAGACGTACTCGTACTGCTGCTCAACAAGTTGCGTCATAATTTTGAGAAAAGGGAATTATTGATTTAATAATTGAACCTTGAACCCTTATTTTTAAGCCAAAATCCCCCTTCTCAGCATAGGAAGGGGGATTTTGATTATAGGTTTATTTAGGGCTTGCTGAATAAGCCTAGAAACTTAAAATAGAACGCACAGAGCTTAAAAATAAGTGATTCAACATTATTAAATTAATTAACGTCAGTTCGGGTTAAGGAATTAATTCTACTTTTGACAGCGAATTGATGTCTCAAATAACGTAATTACGTTTATAAATACTATTTTCAATCAACTACACAATAAGGGTTTCAGCTGATCCCAAACTCAGGTTAATTACACAATTTCATTGCGAGTGAAACGAAGTATTCAGCGAAGCTGTGGATCATCGCAAGGGTTAGCTAATTTTATTAGCTTTGAATAAGAGTAAATAATTTTGTTCACTTACTTATTAGGTTTTGCGGCTTGAATTTTAAATTCGGGCAATAATTTTAGGAAAAAGTGCAAGGGTTCTGAGCCAGAATATCGCATAAGCTTGCAGAATAAAAGGAGAAAAAGCTCTGAAAGCCTTATCTGACAAGGCATATAATTTTATTCAGCCAGCCCTATTTATTTTTAGCAGTAAATTATGAGATATAGCGCTTTTTAGCTTGTAATACAAAAAACGCTGCAAACTGGGGAGGTAAGAATACTTCGGAACCTCACCTCCTTCCGCTCTTCTTGTCAAGGAGAGGAATGAATTATTTATCTTATCTTGAAAGAAAATACTAAAAAATTTTATTCTCTTCAATGCAGAAGTAATTACTAAATAATTAAAGTTCTCAAAGAGAATATTCTCAAAAATAATTTTCTTCATTGGTAGATAAAAGCAAACAAATTTATAAAAGCAATATCTAAAATAAATAATCCAGGATCAATCGTGAACTGGGCTTAAATATCTTGCGATAAGTATATTCGAGGACTAATAAAAGTACTTAAGCTGCTAGTAAAAACTTTAAGCGCTTTAGCAATACCTTTTAGATGCTTCGCAACATTTACTCTAAGGTCATAGAAATAACAACGATTTTGAAAATAACAAAATAGTTAATAGTTCAATATTTTGCAATTTGTAGCGAAAAAAGCCGAAAATTAACCTTTATTCAAGATTAATGATTTTTATCGCCGCAATACTTCCTCATATCACCTCTTGGATGTGATGTAAGTACTAGCCACTTCTAAGCAGTCTGCGCTAACCTTGGATAGCCTTTAGCACAAAGCATATTCTCAATTTCACTGATAAAAAGGTTTTGTGTTAAATTTTGTAAATGTTAGACTACAATACGTCAAAAGGTAGATGACTTTACTAAATATTTAAGTGCGTCAAGTTATAAACAAGATAGAAGTATTACACTTCCGGTTTGAGCAGAATTGCGCTTAACTTGACGTAGCAAAGGCTCGCTTCCAATTTCAGAAGCGACCGAACATTTAGGAATTAATCTTCGTCAGGGTAAGAGACTTCTCGCAAAAGTTAATTTACTTCTGACAGATATTTGTGAATTAAAGTAAAAGCCCTCAAAGGATTAGAGGAAAAACAAATGAAGGTATTCAATAATACCACAAGAAAAATGTTTCTGGCAAGTTGGGTCTCAATTAACCAAGAACACGAAAGTGAGGTTAATGCAGACCAGCATCAGAATCCGAATATTAAGCCGAAGTTTGATATTTTGAAGCCCCTGCGGGTTTGGGTAGATAATATCCAAGTACGCGATAGGGAATTTGCCCATCGCGTCTGTAAGTTAATTCCGGCTCAATGTCCATTTGAACGAGATGTGAAATTGTTTGGTCAAACTTTATTTCACATTCCTCCAATGTGCAAGTTGAACCCGTTGTATGAAGAAGTGGTTGCATTGCGTTTTAGAGGATTGTGCTATTTAGCTGATGAATGTGGCGAGGACATTTCGCAGTATTGTTAAAGCAGTACAGTAGAAACTAAGGTTGAACTATTAGTTATCTTGTACTTGTTTTTGCCATTGTTTGATTAATTGTTGAGCTTCGGCATAAGCAGCTGTATCTTCTGGAGTCAAAGTAGCGGTTGCAATTGCCGAAGAATATTGTTTGTTATTGGCACGATTTTTAGCAAGCTGTAAGATTTCTAAACTCCATCGATTAATTGATTGCTGGGCCATAACATAGCCAGGTTCGGATTTTGGTACTCTTTTCGCAACTTCAATAGCACGATTGTAAGTAGATGCTTGTGAAGGTTTAATCAGAGCTTGGGCTGCTTCTACAAGAATTTTATTACTTAAATATTTTTTCGATTCAATTTCCCACTGCTTGATAGCTTTTTGCGCTTCTTGATAATTTGGCTCTTGTTCGGTAATTAGTCCAGCAGCTCTAATAGCGTCAGAATATTCCATATTTTCAGCACGATTTCTGGCTAAATCCAAAATCATACCGCTCCAAATCTGAATATTTTTTCTAGCTTGTTGATAATTCGCTTCACCTCTTTGAATATTTTTAGCAGTAGCAATAGCTTTACTCAAATCGCTAGTTTGATTTGCATCAAGAGACATTTTTTCCAATTCCAACATTGCTTGAATCGTTTCTTGGGAGTTGGAATTGTTAACTTGGGGTTTAGCGGGTTGCTGTTTTTCCACCCTTTCATAATTGCTAGGTAAGGGTTTGACAACCGTTAGTTTGATTTGAGAGCGAGATTGCTGGTAAAGGAAAGCGACTAAAAGTAATCCACCAACTACTAAACTTCCTGCACATCCAAATAGCAAAAAATTATTAGTTGTATTTTCAGTATTTTGATTTTCGACTTTCTCTTCGGTTTCAGCTTCGTTTGTAGGAATTGGAGAAGGATTGGGAAGAGAAGAAACTTTTTCTTTTTCTGGTTGTTCTGCTATTTCTGGGGAAGCAATAGAAATAGGAGGAGTTTTAGTGACTACTGGTGTAACCTGTGAAGAATCATCATTGTTATTTAATGGATTATTAACTGGTTTCTCCTCTAGCTTTGGTGCAGAACGAGCTGTAAAAGTTTCTCTAGGACCGAGAACACTTAGTGGCTCCTCTGTATTGCTTTTGACTTGTTCTTGTTCAAATTCTTGTTTAAATAAAGTTTGTTGCGGGGATGCAATAAAAGCAATGGGATTTTGAATTGGTCGCCAATGATGCTGGCATAGTTCGGGAGTACGAACGCTTAAATAACTTTCTAAACCTGCTAAATTATTGGTGTTACCATAACGCAAAGCTTCTAATAACGTGGCTGTGAAAAAACTGTGTCCTAACTCGCTACTTTCATGAGAAAACTGCTCTGGCTGACAAGAAAGGATAGTGGAAATTTGTAACTCTTGAGCTAGTTCAATAGTTTCTTGCCCAATTGAAGAATCAGCCTTTGTACCAAAAGCTCGATTAAAATCCATTAATAACAATACTTCCAGCCCACAAACTTGTAGAGTTTGCATCAACTGACGTATTTCAATACCGGTTTCTTTAACCCGTTGCGAATCCCCTTCAATAGGAATTAAGTAATCTTGTCCCTCGTCATTGATGCCATAACCGCTAAAGAAAAACCATAGTTTGTCTTGTGGTTCCCAGGAATTTGCAGCTAAATCTTCGAGTAACTGAAGAATATTATTCTTAGTGGGTAAAGTTGGTTTATCTCCTATAGGCACGGAAGAATCGGTCATCAACAAACATTGTTCCTCTGGAAAACCCGCTTGCTCAACTAAAAAGTCTCTTAAAACTTCAGCATCAGCACTTCCATAGCCTAAAGGTTGGAAATACTGATACTGATTAATGCCAATAGCAATCGCCCATAGTTTTGCCATGCGCCCTTTTTATAATTAGAAACTAGATATATATACTCACAGTAATAGTAGATTGCTTATTCTTGGCATCTAAGTACTGCAAGCGTAATTAATGTAATTTGCTTTGCCAAAAAAACAAAGCTAACCTATGACTATAAGTCTAAGTGATTCTCTTCAAAGTATAAGAATGAGAAGTCATTATTATTACTTAATTAAACGAAAGCATATAGCGCTTTGTAGGAGCTATCTTAAATAATGGTCGGCAATAACTTGTTAAAAATAAAAGCATTCATTCCACTTATGCCATTAATGGCAAAGAAAATCCGGATAACTAATGCCGTACTTTTGCTGAGTACAGCAGTACCGACATGGTTAGTCTCGGAAGCACTCACCCCTCAAATTGTCCAAGCTTATACCAATAGAGTTGACTTAGAAATTACTCGTTTTCCGGGAGATAACTATCAAAGCTTGCTGCGGAGAGCAGAAGCAGTAGCAAGAGCGGCCGCTCAACGGAGTTTTGATAAAGATATTTTAGTTACAGACGTATCAGTAGTTGTGTCCGCACAGAATTTTGGTGCGATCGCACCTGTTTTGGAATTAAATGTCAGTCGCAATCAATGGCGCAATCGACCCGATACCCAACGTTGGGCTAAGTACTTCAAAATGGCGCGAACGCTGCTATTTTTCGGTCAAAATACCAAAAATGCTAATAATGCGACTCCAGAAGTTACTCCCCAGCCACCTGAAGAAAATTCAACTCCAGCAGAAAATCCGGAACCAGAGATTGAAGTCGAAGTGGAGTAAGAAGCACAAATAACTTGTTAAGAATAGCCTCCTGCAAAAAAGAGGGGCTATTAAGCAATTCATGTCTTAGAATAAAAAGGTTGTCAAAAATTACGGTATCTGATTTTATGGCTGTTCCAAAGAAGAAAACATCCAAATCCAAGCGCGATAAGCGTCGAGCAACCTGGAGACATAAAGCGAATGTTGAAGCTCAAAAAGCTCTTTCGCTTGGTAAGTCAATTTTGACCGGACGCTCAACATTTGTTTATCCATCTGGAGAAGAAGAAGAAGACGACGAAGAGTAATTCGAGCGCTAATTCTAATCGTTTATTTATAGCGCTACGCGAAGGTCAAAGGTTAGAGTTCAAAGGTCAAAGGGATAAGGTCTGTATGCTTAAAAATTATAGGTTTGAAGCTTCATCAATGTCCTAACCTAAATACGTAGTGCTATATTTGCTTGGTTCCAACAGGATTTTAGGTCAAAGATTATATATAAGTTCCATAAGACAGAAGCCGTCTTGCTTGAAACAGTCATCTAAAATCCTGTTGGGTTAAATGT
>CAKZYM010000339.1 GCA_937884685.1 uncultured Calothrix sp. | reverse complement strand
TGAACCAGCTAGCATCCAGCGCTATTCTCCACCAAACCCGATATGCATCAAAACTATATACGCTTTTTATCGGACTATCAGCAGGTAGAAGCTGATATTTTCCAGTTTTTGCATTGAGAATAACCCAATCGCTAGGTAAATTTACAGCACTAAGTTGTTTAGAATCTTCCAAAACTTCATAGCTACTATCAACCAAGCTCAACCAGTCTCGTTCCGGGTCAACCTGAGCAAACAACCGAAAAGCGTAAGGAGCAAAATAAGAAGGATTGAGAATAATGGACGATGAATCCTTAACAAAAGCAGCTTTTGGACCCGGTAGCAGATAGCGTTTGTTTTGTCCGACAACAGTAGAATACTTCCATAAATCTCGTAACTTAGCTTTGGCTATCTTCAGGTATTCCGGACGGTTCCAGCGTCTCGAAGCCAAAATCAAAGCCGTGATTGCGTCTATATCTCCGTCGCTAGCAAAATTAGCATCAATAGCACCCCAGTTACCATCGGGTTTACGACCCCACTTCCAAGCCCATAAACTATCAACAGGTTTACCATCTTTATTAAGCCTGCGTAAATTATTTTCTCCCCAATTTAAAGTCAGAGCAAAAGTTGCAGAATCATCGATAAGCACCGCTCGTAACATCGCGTAAGCTTGACCCTCACTTGTCGAGCGGTCGCTAGCTTCATAATCGATTACCCTTCCATCTCTTTGGATAAATCGACGACGATAGCTATCCCAGCTTTCCACTAATAACTCTCGGTTGGGAGTTGATTGGGGGAGAGACGATGAAAATATAGCGCTATTGTTGTTTGTGACTATTAATTCAGTTGATGATTGCCAAGATTTTATTTCAGGTATTTCAACGCTCGGAGCCGAATCACCCCAGCTACAGCCATTTAAAGCCAGAATTGTACATATTGCAGCTACTTTTGGGAAATAGTTCATTTTAAAGATAGTTTGCATTAATTGTTGCCAATTAAGAGAAGTTTTCAAACTTGTGCTTAGACCTAGTAGTCGTTTTCTTTCTCACCCAACTAGGGTTGAAAACCCTAGTCTAATAGCTGAAGTCATATAAATATGACTAGGGAATTAGCTATCAGAACTTATAGAACAAAGCATTAGTGAAACAGCATATGAGTTTGAAAACTTCTTCTAATTACTATTCCCGTTGTAGTCCGTGTATTTAACTAAATCACTGATTCTTTATCGAAAATTTGTTTCCAGAGCAATTTCGCTACGTGTTCTTTATGAAGGGGAGAGTAGAGGTGATGCTGACAAGGATATTAAAACAGTCAATTAATTAAACCGTTATTGTGATGCTTTTTGCTGCTTACATAAGCCTTTCCCTGCACCTTCATTATTATTACTTTGAATTTCCCCGTTTTCCTTTCTTGCTTCCCATTCTATATATTTCAAATTATTTTCTCTAATGTCTAGCGTATCTTGCTTAGGATTAATCGGAACAAGAATTCCACCACCACCGATAAGCTGAAATCCTGAAGGAACATCATATTTGTAAATACCTTTCGGTATAATTTTTATATCTTGCTTGGAATCTTGGTTGGAATTTGAAGTAACATTAATCACTGTTTGCTTTCCTTCTTGGATTGCAAACCCTTCGCTATCGCAAACCCTGATTAACTTAAAACTATTTACTGTATCAGCACTAAATTTCCACTCTAATAAAGCTAAATCTTCAAAAACTTTCTCGCTGACTTTACCCCAACCACCACCTATTTGTGTATTTTCAATTGGAATTGTTTTATTGACTTTTTTACTTCTTGTTAGACGAGATAAATCAACAGAAATTAACCCAGCAAAATTAATATCTGGTTTTTCGTCTCCTTCCACAGCTAAACCACCAGCAGATAAAGTAAATATCGATGTTTGTAAACTAGGTCCAACAAAAAGAGAAGTTTTGTCATCTAACCCAGCACCAAACATAAATCCAGCCGATGAATCTCCAATTTTAGCGATTTCGCTATTAACTCCAAAGAAAGGTGAAATTTCTCCTCCATCAAAATCGATAATTCCTCCACTAACAATGCTAGTATTTTGATTACCTCCAAGTAAACCTTTACTGATAACATCTCCTAACTTTTTAGCTCCTCCAGCAAATGTTAAAAACCCCTCAGATTGATTTAAAGCATTGTTGTCAGCTAATTCACTTATCAATTCTTCATTAGTGGAATCAAAAGTAACTTTACCTGTAACATCGTACATAAAACTACGTACATTATTCAACAAACCAATACTTTTATCACTTTTTTTTAAACTAATTCCAGCCTTTATTTCAAAGCCTTCACTATTATTAGGTTGATTTGAAATTAAGATTTCAAATGGGTCAACTGTTGCTTTAGCACCAAAACGGTAAAATGCAACTTCTGGTTGTTGCTTAACAACAAATTTGTAGATACTAATGTTCCAATTTATTTTTTTATCTGAGACACGCAAAATGTCTAACTTTGGTATTTCCACAGAGTAGGATATACCATTATTCTCTAAAAGTGTAGTGATTATTTTTCTATCTCTTTGATATCCGAGATAATCTATCGTATTAAGAGATGTATCCCTTAATAAATCTTTCAGTTCTTCATCTTTTATCTGAAAATTATTACCTGAATTTCTAATATCACTTAGGTCAGATGCTCCTAATGCTTCTTTTAATATATTCCTCTCTTTTTGAGATATTTTACTTATCCATTTACCATCTGCTAAATCCTCATTACGAATTTTGATTTCAATGGGTTCATAACCATATATTCTTCCTGCTTTGATGATACTTTCGCTGATAGGTAAAGGTTCCCATTCTACTTGAATTCTAGTTCGCGCACTATTTTTAACAAACTTAATCACTCCATCAATAAATCCAATTCTGATAGCTCGTGCAGTTTGCAGTTCATTTGATGTTTTTTTCCCTGAGTCATTTTGACTTGTATTATCAGCTTCATTAGCACTTGCTGGTATTACTGATGTTTGTCCAAGTAAAAGTGATAAACAAAACGTTGAAGCGATAATTTGACGTAATAGCATAGACATTGATTTTTGATATCCTTAACTTAATAGAAAATACTCAATTAATTAGAAACGTGAAGAGATATATTGACTGGGTTAATTATAAGAATTCGCTTAGAATTTAAACCAATCAAAATTGTCTAGTTATGATTGAAAAGGTAAAGTAAAGAATCTTTTAGATTTAACTACAATCTATCTGCTGGAAATACAAAACATTCAGTAGTTCCATTCATATGATTATCTTCCGTGATAATCAACATCCCTAATAACTTATGAGAGTTATCAAGTATTACCGGCGCTCCATGTAATTCGTTACCTAATGTCTGCCCAAACTTAACTCTATAAACCTCAATTTCCCAATTTGGTAGTATATAAGAACGTTTAACAATTATTTTTTCTAGAATAGTTCCTCCTTTAATAACTCTTCCGTTATTGCGGGTTATATGAACCGTTACACCTTTACTTACTTCATTTTCTTTAGCAACTGTAGATGGCTCTATTTTTCTCACATTAGATGTAACTTTTACGCCTTGTTTTAATTCAATAAATACAACTGGTTTAAAATTATTATTAAGAGGTGAATCAAAACTTTTGATAGTCCCAATTATCGAACCAGCAACGTTTTTAACATCAGCATTATGAATTAAACTCAATGCATTGTTAGCAATATAGTTAGGTTTATTAAATTCATAAATACATATATCAAACGGAGCAACTAAATAACCATTTTTGATTCCATATATTTCACGTTGAGGGCTTCTTTCCAAACCTTTAATCTCAGAACGATATAGTGGCATAATAACCTCTGATTATTTTGAATAACATCTGGTATCAAGCAATCTCGTTAAAAAATGCTTCTGAATTCTTATTGGTAATAACGAAATTGACTTATGCAGTTATTGGAAAAAAATCAAAAAATTACCGCTACATGGTTTTGGAACAAGATGTCAACGCAATTCGCAATTCACAATTCGCAATTCGCAATTACGAATTACCCTAACGGGTCACTGGAACCAACACATTTTTATTCAAAATCTCAAATCCTTACGGGGTAAAGGTTTAAAAATGTGCTAGCTAAAAGTTTGAGAAACTTCTTCTAATTAGAATTCTCGTTGTAATCCGTGTATTTAACTAAATGACTGATTCTGTATCGAAAATTTGTTTGCAGAGGAATTTCGCTACGTGTTCTTTATGAGGGGGGAGTGGAGAATAGAGGTAAGGATGCTACTATTCATATCTAGGTTCAAATAATGTTACGATTGGGATAGTTTCATCTAATAACATTCGCATTCCTTGTGCTTCTTTATGATTGGGAAAAACTGTTAAAAAATCATCTAAATCGCGGATAGCCATGTCGATA
>CAKZYM010000338.1 GCA_937884685.1 uncultured Calothrix sp. | reverse complement strand
TAATGTAGCTATTGTTTTTAAGTTATATAGTTAGATTGCTCAATAGTTTCATCATTACTTGTTTGTTACTCGTTCCCATGCTCTGCATGGGAATGCATATCATGAGGCTCCAGCCTCTTATTATACTTAGTAGGCAGAGCCTTTATTAACGCGTTACCAGGCAATATATGGAGACGTAGCACTGCTACGTCTCTACAATAATCAACAATGACTCCCCGATTTCCGATGTTCAACAGCAGTTAAACCTTCATCTTCAAAGACTTCACCGTTATCAACTACGGCATAAATTAACCATCTTTCACCGCATTTCGTTCGATTTTGTACGGTACATTCTAAGTAAGATAATGCTTCTTTCAAAATCAAACAACCATTACTAGCAGTTTCCGTAGAAAGATTCACAAATGGATTATCTCCTAAGGTACTATGACGAGCAAAATAACGACGAACGTTTCTACCTTCTTTGAGAATATTTAATACGAATTTATCGCCGATATTCGATATCAAATCCGCATTTTGTTCGTCAGCAATTGCAATCATTATTCCTGGTGGAGTAAAACTTGCTTGCGATACCCAAGAAGTTAAAACACCTTTGTGGTTATCTCCATCTCGGGTTGTTACTACACACAAAGAACCAACAATCCGTCCTACTGCTTGTTCGGTTCTATCTATATGACTTTCCGTGATTACTTGGCTAGATGTACGCAGTTTCTGGTATTTTTTCAAGTTTTCGGCAAATAATGCACCAGATTCTTGACACTCTTTGAGAATTTGAGGTGTAGGAGTGAAACGGACTCGAATTGATTCAAATCCTAAACGATAATTAGCATCTTTGAACTTGTTTTCGATTAAATCAACTGCTTCTCCACTCCATCCATAAGAACCAAAAACTCCCGCTAATTTGGTTTTAGCTGCTGTGGAAAGAACTATTCCTAAAGCGGTTTGAATTTGAGTCGGAGCATGACCCCCTAATGTCGGAGAACCAATAATCAATCCATCGCAAGCTTCTACAATCCTGGTAATCTCTTCAGTATCTGCAAGTTCGCAGTTGACAGATTCTACATTGACTCCATTCTCAATTAAACCTTGAGCAATTGCTCCCGCTAAAATTGCTGTATTCCCGTAAGCAGAAGCATAAAGCAAAGCAACTGTTAATTCTTGAGATTTTTGATTCTGACACCATTGACTGTAATCATAGGTAAACCGACTCAGCCTATTATTAACAATTGGGCCATGACCGGGAGCGTAAGTTTTTGCAGGGAAAACCGCAAGTTTATCTAAAATCGCTTCGACTTGCTTTGCTTGGGGTGCATGGAGACAATCAAAATAGTAACGACGTTCTGCGTCTAAACTTTTCGGGTCTTCATCAAATAAGGTATCTTCGCAAATATGAGCGCCAAAAAACTTATCTGTATAGAGAATATTTGTTGCACTATCATAAGTACAAAGTCCATCAGCCCAGCGAGGAGTAGGTACGGTAACAAATTTTAGCTGATGTCCCTGTCCTAAATCTAAAGTATCTTCTCGAACGGTTTGAATGCGCGATTCACACTCAGGAACAGCAGATTTGAATGCAAACGCAGCCGGACGAGAGAAAATAATAGAAGCTAAAGGAGCGATTGGGAGCAATGCTTCTAAAGTAGCTCTGCGGTTCGGGTTGACATGACCGAGAATAATATAATCGAGGGTATTAAGGTCTAGATGTTCTCTTAATTCCTGGAGATAAATTTCCGTGAAAGATTCACCAGGAGGGTCAATTAAAGCTTTTTTATCAGCCTGGATAAGATAGGAATTTGCAGTAGTTCCCTTTTGACGAGAATATTCAACTTCAAACTTTAATCGTTCCCAAGTTCGCGACCTTAAAATAGTAGTATCTTGTCCAATTTCAGCAACCTGGACATCTCTTTTACGGTTTATGGTTGTAGTGGTAGTAGACATTTTGGATTTTGGATTTTGGATTTTGGATTTTAGATTTTGGATTGGGGATTGGTAATTGGGTAATTGGTAATTGGTAATTGGTAATTGGTAATTGGTAATTGGTAATTGGTA